>JBAXXF010000034.1:0-9573 GCA_037128035.1 bacterium
GAGTAGAAGTAAGTAGATTGTATTTTGATGGAAAGAGGCAAGTCAGTGCTCTTGACAGTCCTTTTGAAGCCAAGGGTACAGATTATAAATACATATATAGTAGCTATGAGCTTTTCCCATTTCTTATCGCTCCAAAGACAAGATCCTGTTTGCCTTTCTGCGTTGGAGAGATCGTTCTTAAGAATGGTTATGCTGTAGGTAAGAACTTTGTTTCATGTAAGGCTGTCAACTATACTAATTCCAACGGTTCAAAGCCGAACAATACAGCGGCACAGGTTAATAAGATATATGGGCCATCTGACACTCAGTACAATGGCTTTTACCCTAGTTACACCTGTCCATATGCAGATGATTGTAAGTGAAGAGGCTCCTCACTTTAAATAAAGTCTCCTAAATAGCTTCTCAAAAATTTGATGATAGAATACAATCAGTTGTGCCATCAAAAACAAAGGGGGGCTCTCAAAGTGTTTAGATCAAAAACAATTAATTCCTTAACTGTAGTTCTAATCCTTTCGATCATTTCTGCGTGTAGCAGCTCTACTGTCTCAACTACTCGTCAGAGAACGATAGTTGCCGATGAATTGCCCGCAGTTAGGCAAGCTATACTTCCTACTGATCTTGCAAAATATAAGGACAATGGCTACGGTGCCTGGCATTATGGCCCTGGCCTTGAAACTGAAAAGCGTTTGGACTTAATGCCCTCCGATTACAGTGCAACAGCAGTTACTAATTCTGCTCAACTTTTAAATTTCTTCGCTATAACTGACGTCCATATATCAGATAAAGAATCTCCTGCTCAGGCGATCACTTTATATACCCAAGGCGCTTCCACTTCTGCATATACAGGGACTATGTTGTATACGACCCAATTCCTTGACGCAGCTGTTCAGACGATAAATGCTCTTAACAAAGAAAAACCATTTGATTTTGGTATATCGTTGGGAGACATGTGCAACTCTGCTCAATTTAATGAGCTAAGATGGTATATCGACGTTATGGACGGAAAGGAGATAACACCTAGCTCTGGTGCCAATGCAGGGGCAGACACAATTGATTATCAGAAACCATATACAGCGGCAGGACTTGATAAGTCGATACCTTGGTATCAGGCTTTAGGTAACCACGACCATTTTTGGATGGGCTTTCTACCTGCTAACTACTATGTACAACAGGCTCTGATTGGTAAGGATATAATAGATCTGGGGAATCCATTCATTGATGCTACCAGCGTAGATAGCCGTGGCTTCTATATGGGCGCTATAGACGGGACTACACCTTATGGAGATGTTGTAGGCTCTGGAAAAGATACTGACTTTTCTACAGTTCCTCAGGTGCCTGCTGCCGATCCTAAACGTTTCTATCTCTCTAGGAATGAATGGATAAAACAATTTTTTAATACAACTTCAAATCCGGCAGGACATGGATTCAGTCAGTCCAGCATCGATACCGGATTTGCCTGCTATAGTTTTGAACCTAAGTCAGATGTTCCTATCAAGGTCATAGTCCTAGACGATACTCAAAGGGATGATGATCCCAGCGACCCTGCTGCGTTAGGTTATGGTGATGTGGCACCTGGCCATCCTTCTCTTGGTTACGGCCATGGAGAACTTGATGCTGAACGCTATGCTTGGTTAATAAGTGAACTTGATAAGGGGCAGACTGAAGGAAAGCTAATGATCATAGCTGCACACATACCTATCGGTGTTGAACCAGCAGGTTCAATGGCTGGTTGGGCTCCGGTATTTGAAGCGCAGCTTCTTGCAAAACTGCATACATACTCAAATCTTATTTTATGGGTAGCGGGACACCGTCATTACAATACGGTAACTGCAATGAAGTCGCCTGATAATGCGCATCCTGAACTTGGGTTCTGGCAAGTTGAGACCTCATCGTTCAAGGACTTTCCTCAACAGTTCCGTACTTTTAATATAGTGCGTAACAGCGATAATAATATTTCCATCTTTGCAATTGATGTTGATCCTATAGCAGAAGAGGGTTCTCTTGCGGCTAAATCACGTTTTTACGGGATAGGGGCTCAGCAACAGGCGTATGGGAATAAAAAGATACTATTACCTACAGGTTCTTATAATGCTGAGTTGATGAAACAATTAAGTGCAGAGATGCAGGCAAAGATAAAGAATTTATAGGCTGTTGGATCTTATTTAATAACGCATTTAGGCAGATCATTCTCTAAATGTGACAGCAGTATGCCGTTAATACATCCAGGCTCATTGGCAAAGTACCAATCAAACTTATCCAAGTTTGGGACGAATAAAGTGCCTTTATAGTCATAAGGATAATTTTTTTCAGAGTAACACGAGCCGCCGCTGTCAACAATTGTAGCCATTATTGTGATGCTTAGTGGCTCAAAATGCCCTGCAGGTGGAACATCATCTATCCAAATGTCATTTTCTTGCACGGAAACGCTGAATGACATTACCTTGGCCTCAGATGAGGGCAACGTTGTGACAGGATGATAGCCTTTATCTATGAACATTTTTTCAAGTTCTGGGCTTATTATATATTTTCCATCAGGATCAAGCAGAGATGATAGAGAGGACAAATACGGATTAATTTTGCATGTGCTATGATAGAAAGGTTCAACATCAGCACTTGCCAGGCCGGATATTAAGAATGAAGAGAACAAAAGATAAAGAAAAGGTCTCATAAGCACAGACTTCTAGCAAAAAAATGATGTAGGTGTCAAGGTCAACTTGCCTAATATATATTCACAAAAATGGAATTGGCCGTTGCTTTCGGACCGGCCCCGACAGGTAGGCTTGCAGCAACCCCGTCTTTCCAAACAGTCGGGATATCATTAATGCCATCATTTATGTAACCCGCAATATAGGTAGATCCAGCACTTATATAAATTGAGTTGGCTGCAGAATTATTGCCAGTACTTGCCAGTGGTATTTGAGTACCATCCTGCCAAAGTGTCGCGATATCGTTCTGGCCGTCATTATTAGACCCGGCTATGTAAACTACACCATTACTTACAAAGATAGAATTACCCATTGAAGTAGTCCCAAAAGTGGAAGAAAGATCTGTTTTAGCTGCAGCATTCCAATAGCAAGGAATGTAATAAGCCCCACCAACCCACCAAAGTCCAGTGACATGAACACTGCCAGCATTTACATAAACAGAATTTGCAGCCGCGTCATTGCCGCCAGAATCAAGAGAATAAAGTATGGCACCATCTTTCCATACTGTCGCTACAGCAGGCGCACCGCCGATCGAATAGTTACCAACAACATAAACAGAACCGTTATCAACATAAATAGCAGGCGTCCCACCAGCAGTACCTCCAAAAGTAGGGAGGTCATAGAGCTTTACTCCATCTTTCCAAACTGTGGCAAAATTTAAACCATCTATATAAGAGCCTGCAACATATACGCTGCCACCACTTACGAAAATTGAACTTGCAAGAGCAGGGCCCCCAGCAGGAAGGTCATAGAGTTTTACTCCATCTTTCCACACTACTGCGATATTCCTGTTCCCGTCATTGTAATAACCGGCTACGTAAACGTTGTTGCCACTTACATAAACGGAGTTAGCTTTGGAGTCTTGACCAGGGACAGCTGGAAGCTCTGTCATGATGCCATCTTTCCAAGCGACAGCTGTAAACGGTCCAAACTTGATGTCATTGTAGTAGTAGCCGACAGCATATACAGTCACTAACTTAGTAACCGTTAAGGTCGTAGAGCCTGATACAGAATTCAGCGACGCTGTTATTACAGAGGTGCCGGCACCAGTGCCAGTTGCTATGCCGCTTGAGCTTATTGTGGCTACGGTAGTTGTTGCAGATGTCCACGTAACATATGATGTAATATCATATGTATTGCCACCTGTGTCCGTTGCTGTTGCTGTGAACTGCAGGGGTGTAGTGTTAACTATAGATGGATTGCTTGGTGTAACAGTTATGGATGCTAGAGTAGGTATAACAATGTTGCCGCCTACCGTACAGCCTATAAGGTTCATTATAAAGAACAAGCCCAGGATAGTGGTTAGTTTTTTCATTTTAACCCCTCCTGCACTTTTACTTCTACGCGTCTATTAGCTTGCCGTCCTTGTTTTGTGTTATTATCGGCAATAGGATTGCTGCTACCGAATGCTTTAATTGTCATACGGGATCTGTCTACGCCGCGTTTGTTTATGTACTTGGCTACTACTTCTGCTCTTTGTCTTGATATTCTGTTGTTAACAGACTTGCTACCTATGTTATCTGCGTTACCTTCAACGACTATTTTCTTTGTTGCATCACTGCGTAGTAGCTCAGCAATGTTATCAAACTGGATGGTCTCTGTAGTTTTTTGTATCTCTATCGAATTGAATGCAAAGTGAATTGATCTTTCTGATGTCATATATGGGAGACCTGTAGCTGTCCCATACTTTGTTGTGCTGATAGTACTGCCTTTACATGGCGGTCTGTCGTATCCAAGACCAAAGATTATCCTATATTGAGGAGCACCTGCTCCATTGATCAATCCTCCGCCTACAGCACCGTTGATAACAAAGCCTGTATTTCCTATGTTGTATTTGATCCCTGTCAACAATTCGACCGGTGTCTCTACTTTCTCTCTAAAGACCCCAGATAGTCTTGTCTTGAATATAAGGTCCGCTGACACATTTAAATTTTTTGTTGCAGGTACCGCAACACCCAGTCCACCTGTCAGTTTACTAGTGTCATCTATATCTCTGAACGTGTAATTCTTTTTTGCCAATAGTCCCAAGTTCATTGCGACAAATAGTTTTTTAAAAGGATTAGTTTCTGCTATTAAAGTGGCGCCTGCAGTTACTACGCCGCTACCAAAATAATAATCACTGTTACCAGACGGCAGAGAGATGAATGGAAGTACGGCTAATCCAACTTTTGATCTGTCCATGTCTAGGAGGCGTACTTTTGCGTTTATGGTAATATCACCCAATGCAGTCTTATTACCAGCGACGGAAGTAGCGACCCTTGGATCCTTATAATTCATCCACCAGCCTATTGGGATATCTATACCTAGTTCAAGTCTGTTCTTTACAATACCGACCGAGCTGTAAAGATGCTGTTCAAAGATCTTGTCTAGAACACCTGCTTCCCTAGCTCCGTTCGTTGTTAGCTGAAATGGTCTGTAGCTGTAATCAAAGGTAGTTCCGATGAACCATTCTCCTTTATCCAACACATGACTGTCCCATACGCTGAGATACCTACCGTTGTCTGTGGCAGGTCTAAACGACATTATCTCAAATCCATTCTGCGCAGAATATGCAGCGCCAGCAAGGGACATCCAGAATAATATTAAAGCGACGATTCTCTTAGATATCAAATTATAGAGCTCCAATAAATTCTATTTGAACAGTACCACCTGCACTTGTTGCGTCCCTCTGAATGTTGCATATAGGTTCCGACTGCGGAGTTTCATAAGGTTGGTGAGGAAGATCGGGAGCTACGCAAACCGGAGGAGCATCGCTGGAGGTGCAATTGTCTGCTCCAGAAGGGAACACGCCTATCAGTCCTGTGTTGCTGTTAAGGGCAGCATTCTCAAATGTGGTTATTCCTGTATGGGCAGAGCCTGCGTTCCAAGCACCACCACCTGATAATGTGCATTTCAAATTGGAATTAACACCAGCGACGGCACTTATGTCTATGGTTTCTTGTGGCGTCCCTGCCTGAGCTTTATTATTTAAGCAGAATTCAAATATATTAACGCCATTTGTGAACGTAGATGTAGGACAATTGATAGGAGGCGTTCCAAAGGATAGATTACCGGAGATACCTTTAGTTGGGGTGTATGTTAGTTCAGATCCTACCTGTAATGTGAACTTTCCTTGTAGTCCGCTAGTTGTGATACCAAAGATCCCATTTACATCGGTAACAAATCCATCGACTTGTCCTAGTGTAAGCCAGACATCAACAGCACTGGTGCTACTATTTTTGACCTTTAAAGATGTTTGGGTCGTTGTGTCGCCACCATTATTGGAGTCTGTTCCGCCGCATCCAACAAAAAATACTGCAAGGGCGCAAAGCACGATGATCTTTTTTAACATAGGAGATCTCCTTTTTTATGACTAAGAATATGTGAAAGTGTTATCATTTATCCTCCCAAAAAACAACTGAGCTTTAGGGTTATCACCCATGGAATTCAACCCCATAGAGTCTCTAACTGCCTTCATGGTAAAATACTTATATCATGAAGGGTCATTTGGTCATCTGCGTCTTGTCTGCTCTAGTGTTATCCACATGTGGTGTCAGTACACCAGATGTGCCTGGAGCTAAGCTTGTTGTGGATGCCAACAGTAGCACGGCTGAGATCGTTTCATTTTCCATTTTAGGCATGAATGCAGTTATGAGCGGCTCGGATATTATAGTCCCCGTTCCACCAGGAACCTCTGTATCTGCGTTAACACCAAAGATAGTTTATAAGGGAGCAAGCATGAACCCAGGGTCAGGAATATCACAGAATTTTTCATATCCTGTTGTCTATGCAGTTACGGCAGCAGACGGTTCGGTAGCTAACTATACGGTGATGGTGATATTGGATTCCAGCAGGTGACCTGTAAAACAGTGTGTGACAAATTATCATAAATAGAATATTTTTATATTATGAAATATGTATTAACGTTCATTGTCTTTGGACTATTATCTTCTACATCTTACGCTAAGGCGTCAAGGCTGTACTGCCCGGAACAATCAATAACGATCAACACCAACTCCTCTAGCACCGGCTATTTGACCCTGGGAGAAGATGCTCCTTCAAAAAATTTCCATGTGCCAGAGACTATTATAAACATATCTAAAGGCTATATTGCTTTTCAGGCTAAGGGCGCTTCCGCCTATATATCAGAGGATGTTAAATACAAAAAGATCTCAGGGAACACATATGGGTACAGGGTCATAGGTGAAGGCTATGATAACATAAAGGGAGACTATGATGTGCTTGCCCACGACTATATTACTTTAGAGCAGATAGGAACTACGCAGTCCTATAACGTTAAGGTAAAGATAAGTATCTCAGGAATGGCACTCCAGAGCGTAAATTATAGATATGCTAATTGTCAGGCAATGTAACGCTTTAATAACTCCATGATATTATTAACTAAAAAAGGCCATTGACAGGCTAAAACCACTCATGTTATAAGCGTTCTTGTGAAAATAATCACATTGTGAAAAAAGGAGAGATTGATAATGACTCCTGAAAAAACAGTAGAAAGATTAAGCCTGTATAGAAGGTTCTTAAAACAACTTAAAGATGATGGAGTAAAGAATGTTTATTCACATCACCTCGCTGATCTTTCAAGAGGAACGCCTGCGCAAGTAAGACGTGACCTTATGCTGATAGGTTACAATGGCAGTCCTCAAAAGGGATACGATGTCCCTGAGCTCATAAAACATATAGATAATTTCTTTAATACAGATGAACTTGTCAACGTAGTATTAGTCGGTGTAGGCAATGTTGGAAGAGCATTGCTCTCTTATTTTAGGAGTGGGAAATCACACATAAATATCATAGCAAGTTTTGATACTGACGAAACGAAGACGGATAGGATCATAAACAACTGCACTTGTCATCACATCTCAAAATTGTCAGAGTTCATCAGCGACAAGAATATCAAGGTAGGTATTCTTACCGCGCCAGCAACAGAAGCTCAGGTGATAGCTAATACGATGATAGGTAGTGGCATCACAGGGATACTTAATTTTGCACCTGTAAGACTTAAAGTCCCTCAAACGATCTTTGTAGAGGACGTAGACCTAACAATGAACATAGAGAAAGTACTATATTTTGCTTCAGGCAAACAAGTGTGATCGGAGGAAGAATGAGTTACCCGGAGAAAGACATAAAAATAAGACCTATACTGGAAAAATATAGGGAAGCAAAAAGAGAATCACTTATTCCTCTTCTGCAAGATGTTCAAGAAGCGGATGGCTTTTTATCTTTTGACTCCTTGCTTGCTGTAAGCAGGTTCCTTAACCTACCACTATCAAAAGTATACAGTGTGGCCAGCTTTTATAATCAATTCAAGTTCCAGGCCCCTGGGAAGAATCATATACAGGTATGCAGGGGAACAGCATGCCACGTAAAAGGAAGCTCAAAAGTATTAGATGCTGTTAAGCGCGTGTTAAAGGTAGATGCGGGGCAGACCACAAGGGATGGCCTCTTCAGTTTAGAAGTTGTTGCCTGTGTTGGTGCCTGCAGTCTTGCACCGGTCGTCTGTATAAATGGTGAGTATTTCTCTGGTGTCACTCCAGAAAGTTTAGAAAAAATATTAGAAGGATATAGAAAATGAATACCAGCATCGTAGAAAAATGTTGTCAACTTTGTAAGCACTCTGTGAATGAACCATGCAGTAACTACGTTGTCTGTCGTGGAACTGGCCCCATTTGTCATGGATCAAAGTCATGTTCGAAGGTCTTAGCGGATAGGATAAGTTCACATAAAAGGGAAGATGTCATCAAACCCGCTATATTCATCGGTACAGGTACCTGCGGATTAGGAGCTGGTGCAGCAAAGACATTGGAAAAAATAAAAACTTACGTAAAAGAAAATAAAACAGATTGTAGGATAGTGGAAGTAGGATGCATTGGTCTTTGCTCAGAAGAGCCAATTATGGATGTACAAATCCCTGGACGTAAAAGGCTTTCTTTTTCTAGGGTTTCTGAGGCGAATGTAAAAGAGATCTTGGATGCAGTATTCTCTGGATCAGAAAAGATACCACATGCAATGTTGCAGTTTGAAGACGACAAACTTAAGGGATGGAACAATGTCCCTACAATGAATGAACATCAATTTTTCAAACATCAGACACGATGGGTACTGGCTAACTGCGGTATCATAGACCCAATGAGCCTTGATGAATATGTAGCTTCCGGCGGTTACCAAGCTCTCTCTAAGGCGTTGTCAGCTTACACGTCCGCTCAGCTTTGCGATATAGTCGCTAAAAGTGGTCTAAAGGGACGCGGCGGCGGTGGTTTTTTAACCGGGAAAAAATGGACCTTTGCACTTAACACTCCTGCAGAGCAGAAATACTTTATCTGTAATGCAGATGAAGGTGACCCAGGTGCTTTCATGGACAGAGCTGTCATAGAAGGTGATCCTCACAGACTATTAGAGGGCTTGACCATCGCGGCACACGCGATAGGTGCTAGCAAAGCGTATATTTATATAAGAGCAGAATATCCACTTGCGATAAAGAGGCTGGTGAAGGCAATACAGGATGCCAAGGACGTTGGACTTTTAGGCCATAATATCTTGGATAGCGGTTTTAGTTTGGACATAATCATAAAGAAAGGAGCGGGTGCCTTTGTCTGTGGAGAAGAAACAGCTTTAATACACAGCATAGAGGGAAAAAGAGGAATGCCAAGGCCTCGTCCTCCATATCCTGCAGTTAGCGGATTGTTCGGAAAGCCAACTGTAATTAATAACGTTGAGACGCTTGCAAATGTCCCAGCCATAATATCCAACGGTTCAGATTGGTTCTCATCAATAGGCACTGCCAACAGCAAGGGGACAAAAGTATTTGCTCTGTCAGGTAAAGTGAATCGCACTGGTCTTGTAGAGATAGCTATGGGGACCAGTATAAGGA
>JBAXXF010000035.1:0-9483 GCA_037128035.1 bacterium
CTTTAACACTATGAGAGGTATAGCTGCTGATGATATAAGTGAAGAGTTACAGAGCATAACGGTAGAGCAGATACTTGCCTTGCCACTACCCGAGAGGAAAGGCACAAGGGACGATGTAAGAGCCCTTAAAGAAGCTGCAAGAGCTGCTGCTGCCAACGCAAGGCTCTCAAAAGATAAGAACGCGCCTTCCCTGGACCTGTTCTCCACACTTACTGTGAATGGAAGAGATCCAGCGTTTGACACCTCCTTTAAACAATCATGGGGAGGTCTTTACCCATACACAGTTGTCGGTATTAAGTTTGTAGCACCGCTAGACCTTGGTAATATTAAAAGGGTCAACAGCGGCTATGAAGCAGAAAAGATATCTGCTGAATATACTTACGAAAGGAAGAGATTTGAAGCAGACAGGGATTGGAACGATCTTACAAAAAGGGTTGAGGACACAAAAAAGAGACTTCAAATAGCAAATGAGATAGAGGACCTACAATTCAAGAAATTCACATATGAACAGAACAGACAGCATAGAGGACAGACTACTACATATCAGGTACTTACTTTTGAACAGGATTATGCTACGGCTCAGTATAATAGGATAAAACTTCAAGATGATGTTCTCCGTTTGATAGCACAGATGAAAACGTTTATTGGGAAAGAGGAGTTATAATAATGAATATAGCTGAATTATCCATCAAGAGACCGGTCTTTGTAGCCTGTATATTTATTTTGATCATTACTGTCGGTGGGATATGCCTTGATACTTTAGGTGTTGACCTTTTTCCTGACATTACATTCCCTATAGTCTCTGTTACGACTTTTTATCCTGGAGCATCGCCTTCAGAAGTTGAAACAGATGTTTCCAAGATCATGGAGGACGAATTCGGATCTATTTCTGGACTAGAGAACTTATATTCAACTAACCAAGATGGTGTGAGTATTATAGTAGCTCAGTTTACGCTTGAGACCGATATAAAATATGCGCAGCAACAAGTCAGGGATAAATTATCCTTGATAAGGTCCAAACTTCCAGATGATATAAAAGAACCTATAATAAGGATAGCTGACCCATCAGATACTCCAGTTCTCGTCGTAGCTGTTGAGGCCGAACTTAGTGATGCTGAATTATATGATCTATCTGAGTACACGGTCAAGCAGGCTTTAGAGCAGGCAGATGCCGTAGGGCGTGTTGAGATAGTAGGTGGTAGAAAAAGAGAGTTCCATGTAGATCTTGATAGGAATAAGTTGAAATCAAGGGACGTTTCTATTTCTACAGTAGCAACTAAAGTAGGGCTGGCAGGCAAGAACGTTCCAGCAGGAACGCTGCAGGGTACTTTGCAAGACAAAGACCTGACGATAAGATCTTTGGCTGAATTTAAAAGTATAGACGACATATCTAACACTATCGTTAACTTTGTAGGCAATGATGTCCCTATTACAGTTAAGGATATCGGTAAGGCGAGTGAGTCTTTAGAGGATGAAAAATCCAGGACCTTCATTAATGGCAAAAGAAGTATCGTTGTTCAGGTCTATAAGCAGACTGACGCTAACACTGTAAAGGTCGTAAATGCGGCCAAAGCTAAAGTAGAGGAAATTAACAAAAGAATAGCTTCATTGGATGGGCATCCAAAGATCACTGTCGTTCAGGATAACTCTTGGCCGATCTTGGCAAATTTAAAGGACGTTAAAGAAACGATCATCATAGGTATATTGCTTACGATATTGGTCGTCTATTTATCTTTAGGAAGTGGTCGATCTACTGTTATTACAAGTTCGGCACTGCCTAACTCTTTATTGGGTGCGTTCATATTGATGGCTGTGGCGGGATATACGGCTAACGTAGTAACTCTTTTGGCCCTGAGTTTAGCGGTCGGTTTGCTGATAGATGACGCCATAGTTGTGCGAGAAAATATTTTCCGGCATCTCGAACTGGGAGAATCGCCACAAAAGGCGGCCATCAAGGGTACTACAGAGGTTATGCTTGCGGTAATTGCTACTACGCTGGTCATAATATCTGTTTTTGCACCGGTGTCATTCTTGACCGGTATAGTGGGTAGGTTCTTTAAGTCGTTCGGTTGGACCGTTTGCTTTGTTATGGCGATAAGTTTACTGGATGCATTGACCATGGCACCTATGCTTTCTGCATATTTTGCAGGTAAAAAAGAGGCTAAGGAAAAAAAGAACTGGGTCCTAAGACATTTTGCAAAATTCCAGGACTGGCTTGAAACAAAATATGAGAAGATCCTAAGATACTCGCTGAAGAAACCTAAAAAGGTCTTGTGGCTGAGCTTTGTTGTTTTTGTAGTTAGTTTTGTCTCTGTATTGGGCGTTCCAAAGACATTTAGAAAACCATCTGATTCTGGTGAATTTATTGTGCATTTTGAGGCACCATCAGGGACTAGCTTGGATCAATCCCAAAAATATTCAGACGATATTGATAAAATGTTGAGAAAGGACAAACTGGTCTCACTTACGGTTGTTACTATAGGTGGAGCAACAGATGATCCTAACATAGTTAACATATATGTTAGGCTTATAGATAAGAGTAAAAGAAGCATAACAACTTCTAATTATAAAGAGATAGTCAGAAAGAACTTGAAACCATATGAATGGTTAGATCCTACTATCAGCGATACTGTAGGTAACTTTGGAGCAAGACAACCATTCCTTGTTAACATAACAGGAGATGATCTTGATGAGCTACATAAAATATCTGATCAGCTATTGGCTAAACTAAAGAACCACCCATCCTTAAAGGATGTCGATACAAGTTACAAGGAAGGAAAACCTGAGTTCCAAATAGTTCTAGATAAACATAGATCAGAAGTACTAGGTGTTTCAAACAACCAGGCAGGACTAGAATTAAGGACGATGGTAGAAGGTCAGACCCCAGCTAAATTCAAGATCAAGGATAATAACTATGATGTCAGAGTAAGGCTGCAACCGGATCAGAGAGATCTGAGGAAATCATTCACAAGTACTTACGTGCCTAATATAAATAACAGGTTGATACCCGTTTCTATGATATCCAAGGGCACTGAAACTACTGGTCCAGCGACTATTATTAGACAGAATAGAAGCCGTTATGTTCAGATATCAGCAGACATAAATCCAAAGGGTCCTGGTATGTCAAAGGTCATGGCCGATATAGAGAAGATGTTCAAGAATGATATAAAACTCCCAAAAGGATATAGTTATACATTTGAAGGTCAGGCTAAAACATTTAAAGAGCTTATTGAGAGCATGATAAAAGCAGCGGCGATAGCTATAATTTTTATGTACCTGATACTTGCAAGTTTGTACGAGTCATTTATTATTCCTTTTACTATCATGCTTGTTCTGCCTCTAGCTGTTTGCGGAGCATTCCTTGCGTTGTTCGTTACCCACCAGACATTGGACCTGTTCTCCATGATAGGATGTTTGATGCTCATGGGTGTCGCGACCAAGAATTCTATTATTTTGGTGGACTATACCCACAAGCTTATAGATGCGGGTATGGATAGAAAAGAAGCCATAGTAAAGGCCGGTAAGACAAGGTTAAGGCCTATTATCATGACCAGCTTTGCATTACTTGCAGGTATGGCACCTCTTGCGATAGGACTTAGTGAGCTTTCCAGCATGAGACAAAGCATGGGTGTTGCCGTAATAGGTGGTGTAATAAGCTCCACACTGTTAAGTTTGATAGTAGTTCCAGCGGCATTTACATATATAGATAATTTTAGATTGTGGGTGGAAGCTACATCAAAGAAGATATTCCATCAGAATTAGAAATATCCCAGCCATGGCTGGTCTGTGTAGGCGTTCTCTAAGTTGTTATCCCTGGCGTCATTGTTCCTGCACATCGCGCCATTACCGCCGTTGTACTGAGCGTATGTCCTACGTGCGATAGAAGCTATGTCGGTCCCAACGTTTGAACCGCTATCACAATTGGTCTGAGCTCTTGTGTATTTTTCATAGGCAAAAGCTATCCCGTATTCTAGATTATCCTGAAGAATAGGGTGCTGACCATGGTATGTGTCGTATATTTGCATCATTCCAAACGAGTGACCTTGGTCACCAAGGAAAACATAATATTTCCCATTCTCCTCGTAATAGTGCTTCCACTTTGATTCAGTCCAAGCAATGGCCTTTACTATTCTTAAGAACTCAGTGTCTGATGTTACAGTAGCTGTCTTTTCTTCTATCAGTGTATTGATGAGTTTCATGTATGCAGGGTCATCCAGCTGGTTGGATGTCTTGGGTACATATTGTTTGTCGGCTTCGCCCAGACTTACCTCATAGGTACCGCTAGACTGCTGGTTTGTGCTTTGGCATGCAAATAAACCAATGAAAATAAGGCCCATAAACAGTGTTTTTGTTTTCATAGGGGAATTGTAGTGCAGTATCAAGATCCAATCAAGGGACTAATAGCTTTAGAAGTACAGGTCCCTTTTGCCGTTCTTTATATCCTGAAGTGTTTTTATGGTCCTGCTCTTTATTTCTTCTATATTGATGTCACGTTCTATCATCGTGTCTATAAGCTTGAACCCCTTTTGTCTTAGGTCCTGGTCAGCAAAGTCGTATAAATATTCTGCAAAAGTGAACATGGCGTTTGGCAGACAGTGTTGCTTAATAAGCCCTGGTTTTGCAAGGTCCATAAAGTCTTTACCAACTCTTCCAAGTCTGTAACAGCCTGTACAGAATGATGGTATGTGTCCTGCATCTACTACGTCTTTTATAACATCTATCATTGATCTAGTGTCACCAAGAGAGAACTGTGCTTCTGTCCCCACATCTCTGGTCTCAGGGCTACAATGTTCTTCTGTGTCCTCTGTATATCCGCCAGGGTTTGTTTTAGATCCTGCAGATATCTGGGATATTCCTAGCTCAAATGATTCTCTACGCGTTTGTTGATTCTCTCTGGTACTTAAGATCATCCCCGTATATGGGACAGCTAATCTTAATACTGCTATTATTTTTTTAAAATCTTCATCGCTCACAGGATATGGAGGCTGAAAACTTACTTCTGAACCAAGTGCGGGCTCTATTCTTGGCATGGATATAGTGTGAGGTCCCATACCAAATTTATCCTCTAGATGTTTTATGTGGCTAAGCAGGGCTAGGATCTCATATTTCCAGTCGTAAAGACCAAAGAGCAACCCGATGCCAACGTCCTGTATGCCAGCCTCAAAAGCTCTATCTATGACCTCTAGCCGATTATTGTAATTCGACTTTGGTCCTTTTAGATGTAGCTCTTTATAAGTTTTTTGATGATATGTTTCCTGAAATATCTGGTACGTGCCAATGTTATGTCCCTTAAGTCTTTTGAACTCGTCCACTGTAAGCGGAGCTATATTAACGTTCACTCTTCTTATATTGCCTTTTGGTCGCTGAACGCCATAAACGGTGTCTATTGATCTTAGAACGTAATCCAGGCCTTCTTTGCCATATGATTCACCTGCAACCAACAAAACTCTTTTGTGTCCTTCATCAATAAGGAATTCTGTCTCTTTTTTTATTTCTTCCTGACTTAGCGCTCTCCTTACAAGCTTTACGTTCGCGTTCCTGAAAGCGCAGTATAAACATTCGTTATTGCAAAGATTGGATATGTACAGCGGCGCAAAAAGTACAAGCCTGTTGCCGTATATTTCATTTTTTACATATTTTGCAGTGTCGAAAAGTTTTTTTGTTTGTTCGGGGTCTTTGATATTGAGTAGCGTTAGTACGTCGTGGGCATTTATACCTTTAAGCTCCTTGGCCTTTGCAAGGATCTCATCTATTGCTTTAGGAGTAGGGTCAGCCTTTGACCCTAACTCCTGCAATATTTTACTATCGTCAATAATGTTGATCACGATCTTAGTATTTTTCCCTCTTCGTGTAAGTAGTGTGCAACAATTCGTGTGATTTATGACCAAGAGGAGCTTTTAAGAAGTCTGCGTATATTTTCTTTATCTCCGGATTGTCATGGGACTTTCTAATAGGAAGACCTCTGTCCTCTGCATATATTGCGTTCATTCTTTTTGTCCTGATATCCTTGTTTGTAGGTATAGGTTGACCGCCGCCACCAAGACATCCGCCAGGGCAAGCCATTATCTCTATGAAGTGATAAGGGGATTCTCCCTTCTCAATTTTTTGCATGACCTTTCTTGCATTGGCTAGGCCGTTGGCTATTGCGACCTTGAATTCTACGCCGTTCAGGAATTTCCATTCAGGAAGACAATCCTCTAGTTTAATTGTTGCTTCCTTTACGCCTTCCAAACCTCTAACAGGTAGTATCTCTAGGTTCTTGAATGGTACGTCCCTTCCGGTAACCACCTGGTATGCTGTTCTAAGCGCAGCTTCCATAACACCGCCCGTTGCACCAAATATAACTGCTGCGCCGGAGTGTTTTCCCATCATGCTATCGCAGTCAGACTCATCCAGTGTAGAGAAATCTATTCCTGCTTGTTCTATCATTAACCCAAGTTCTCTTGTTGTAAGGACATAATCAACATCCCTATATCCGCTTGAGTTCATTTCTGGTCTCATAGCCTCGAATTTCTTGGCTGTGCAAGGCATTACGGAAACAACTATCATATTAGCGGGGTCCACTTTTGCTGATTGAGCGTAATAGGTCTTTGCAAGAACGCCGAACATCTGTTGTGGCGATTTACATGTTGAAAGATGATCAAGTAGAGTAGGGAATTCATGTTCTATATATTTGATCCAGCCTGGTGAGCAAGAGGTGATCATTGGAAGTGATACTTTCTCTTTTTTGACCAGCGCTTTGGTAAGTCTGACTAGAAGCTCGTTTCCTTCTTCCATGATCGTTAAGTCAGCTGTAAAGTTCGTGTCAAAAACGGAATTGAATCCCATTCTTCTTAACGCTGTGACCATTTTACCTGTTACTCTTTCGCCGTAGTCAAAGCCAAGAAGTTCTCCAAGTGCTACTCTTACAGCAGGAGCTGTTTGAACGACTACATGCTTTGTAGGATCGCCAAGAGCTTCCCAAACTTCTTCTATATAGTGGCGTTCTGTTAACGCACCAGTAGGACATCTGTTAGTACATTGTCCACAGTTGGTGCAAACTACGTCATTGATAGGAAGGTCTAGGAACGTTTCAACAGCGGTCTTGTCACCCTTGTGAGCCATAGTGAACGCGCTTACGTGTTGAAGTTCTGCGCAGGTCCTAACGCATCTCTGGCACTTTATACATTTGCTGTCATCTTTCTGGATGGCAGGAGATGATTTATCTGTAGGCTTTTTGATGGAAACATCGCTGAATCTATCTGACTCTGTCAAATATTCCCTTGAAAGGTTCTGTAGTTCACAGCAACCATTCTTGTAACACTTTGTACAATTCATTGAATGCTCAGAAAGAAGGAGCTCTATGATATCCTTTCTGGCCTTTCTTACTTTAAGGGAGTTCGTGTTTATTTCCATTCCCTCTGCAACGGGCATAGCACAAGACGCAACAAGCGTTCTTGAACCTTTGAGCTCAACCACGCATACTCTGCAATTACCGGCTACACAAAGGTCAGGGTGATAGCAAAGAGTAGGGATCGTGTACTTTAATTTTTTAGCAGCATCCAGGATGGTCGTCCCTTCTGCTACTTCAACTGGCATATTGTTGACCGTAAGTTTGATCATTTTTGTTGTTTCCATTAGTAGATCACCTCTTCCTTAAAGTTATCGATTATAGAGTTGAAGCAATTTGGAACAGACTGTCCCAAGCCACATTTTGCGGCGATCTTCATCGTCTCTGACATGGACTTTAGTTCGTCCAGATATCTTGAAGGTTTCTGTTTGGTCTTAACTTCCTGAATACCTCTTAGCAACTGCTGGCATCCAACTCTGCAAGGTGTGCATTGTCCGCATGATTCCTCTGTGAAGAATTCAAGGAAGTTATGAAGGACGTTGTACATAGATCGTGAGCTGTTGAACAACATCATGGAGCCGCCCGTAGGTACTCCTTCGAACCCTATGATGGTCTCTTTGAACTTACGTCTTGGAACGCAGAACCCGGAGGCTCCACCTACCTGTACTGCTTTTGTATCCCCATCGCCGAAAAGCTCAACGAACTCTTCCAGTGTCATACCAAGCTCAAGTTCATATATCCCTGCATATGGTGTGTCGCCGGATACGCTAAATACTTTTCCACCATGGGAATCTTTTGTTCCAAGATCCCTGAAGAAACTTGACCCTCTGTCTATTATTACCATCGTGTAAACGAACGTTTCGACGTTGTTAACTACTGTTGGCTTGTTAAGGTACCCTTCAACTACCGGAAATGGTGGTTTATTCCTTGGCTCACCACGTTTTCCTTCCATTGATTCTATTAACGATGTTTCTTCTCCGCAAACATACGCACCACTACCGGAGCGTATCTGTATGCTGAAGTCTAATTTCTTTTTCTTGAAATCAGCGTTAAATGCATCCAGCTCTTTTTGAAGCTGATGTATAAGATAGTTATATTCGTTTCTGAGATATATAAAACCTTCTGTAGCACCAACTGTATGCGCGCATATTGCCATACCGGTCCAGACCTTTTTAGCCTGTTTCTCTAGTATTTCTCTGTCCTTGAACGTTCCTGGCTCTCCCTCATCAGCGTTACAGATAATGTACTTTTTATCTGCTTTTTGCTGTGCTGCGAATTTCCATTTTAATCCTGTAGGGAACCCAGCGCCACCTCTTCCTCTAAGGCCTGAGTCTACAAGTTCCTGGACTATCTTGTCCGATGACATCTTTAGTGCCTTATCTAGGATAGGGCTACAATCAGTATCGTGGAATATGCTATCCACCTTTTTCATATATTTTTTAAGTTTTTCAGGGATCATTTTTTAACTCCTTTTTAGATATGCTCGTCTATAGCGGCCACTGCTTTTTCCGGTGTAAGATCTGAATAGACCTTATCGTTGATAAGTATAGCGGGAGCTTTGTGACACCATCCAAGACAATTTACCTCTACAATGGAGAACTTCTTGTCCTGAGTGGTCTGACCTGCTTTTATCTTCAGTTTGTTTTCTATCGCTGTGACTATTCTTTCTTTTCCTTTAAGGTCGCAGGATATACTTTTGCATATCTTGATGATGTTCTTTCCTCTTTCTTCAACATCAAGGAAAGAGTAAAAAGATGCCGTTCCATAAACATCCGCGCTTGAAAGGTCCAGCGCCGCTGCTATTTCCTGCATCGCCTCTCTTGAAAGGTAGCGTTCCTTGTTGTGAACATACTGCAGAATGGGAAGTAAACTTTCTCGCTGAGTCCCGTATTTTTTTACAGCTTCAGCAACTAGTGTTTTTGCGCTCATTCTTTGGATCTCCTGTGATTTTTATCTGCCATAGGCTCTGGCGGTTAGACATATCTTATACTTTCACCCTGTATGCAAGGGTAAAATAGGTCTTTATTAGCTAAGTCGCGGATTCTTATAACAAAATTATGTTAACGCAGGGGTAAAACTTAATTAACACAGTAATTACAATAGGTTAAACACCTTAATATCTATTGACAAATATATTATATATGGTATAATAC
>JBAXXF010000036.1:0-9478 GCA_037128035.1 bacterium
GTTCTTTAGTGTAAAAAGGTTAAGATTAAAAAAGCTTAAATAGACCTCAAAGGACACCGGATAGATTATAAGCACTACTAGTCCAAGGTATGCTGGAAGGACAAGAAGTATCGGGAATATATGCTTCCCTTTAAGCATCATTGACGAGAATATTAAGGCCGCTTCCACTACAAGAAAGACGGCAAAAGGGTAGAGGAGATTAATGAGCCTTACATCAGTGTTCAGCTTGTATCCAACGAGTAATATTAAAAAAGCGAAGATACTTATAGACGACGTTATTATAAGCTTTGGTCTTGAATTATGGAAATAAAGGTGAAGTCCCACGTATAGATCTATAACAGCTAGAGCTATTAGCAGATAAAAGATAAACAGTAATATTTGCCCTAAAGAGCCAAAAACTGCATCCATATTACATCTTCATCTCTTTTATTCTTTTTAGAACCTCTTCTTGCATCCTTTTAGCCGCTGTAGCTGAATCCATCTTGTCCGATAGTACCAAGCCTTGGTATTGTCTGACGATATCCCAAACGGCTCTCATTTCAACCACAGAAGGCATTGCCTCCCCATATTCTATCTGTTTGGCCATAACTGAGAAGAAAGGATCTCTTCTTATCTGACCGCTATCAAAGACTGACTTTAAAGCAGGAAGCTTCTTAAGCTCATTCATCATCCTGTTCTGGTTTTCAGCAGAGTTCATCATGTTGATAAGCTTTTTAACATACTCAAGTTCATCTTGTTTTACGAATGAACTTACAAAGAAATATTTGCCGCTCACCATTGGCCTCATTCTTATACCAGTTTCTGAATTGACAGGAAGGGTAGTGATCTTCATTTTTCCTTTCATGGAATCAATGTATGCCCCTATCGTCCAGTCACCATTGAATATCATCGCTGTATTGCCTTCTTTGAACATAGAGTCCATACAGTTGTAATCACATTCTTGTGATACATAGTTTTTCTTCTTAAGGTTCTTTATGAAATCAAGTGACTTGACCATGGCATCTGTATCTAAGTTAGGATTATGCCCTTCTATTGGCCAGCCACCAAATGATGTAAGTATCGGGACAAGCCAGAATGGTTCACCCTGGTTCATCTCTAAGCACGTCATATTCTTGGTCGGGTTATTTTTGCTCTTCTTCTTTATTATTTCATCACAGATCTTGATAAGATCATTGGTGGTCTTCGGCGGGGTCTTTATATAGTCGGTGTTGTAGTATAACATCAGCTGATTGCCATAGTTGTTAGGCACACCCCAGGTCTTTCCGTCCTGTATTACCGCATCTACAGCATTATCAACATATTGAGAAAAATCGAACTGACCGCTCAATGGCATTATAAGCCCGCTAGAAACGAATAAACCCGCTTTATCTGAAGCTGTAAGAAGTAGATCTGGAGGGCTACCCGCTATTGAAGCACTCTGGAATTGTGTGTGCAGGTCTTCAACCGCATAGTGTGTCCTAACTACCTTTACTCCTGGATTAGCCTTTTCGAAGTTAACAATTATTGAATCAAGGTAAGGAGCAATAACACTGTCTTCACTTTCCCAAAAGCCTATCGTGACCACATTTGTCTTAGTATTTTGGCTACTTTTACAGCCAAAGAATAGTACTAGGGATAGAAGCGTAAGGGTAAACAATAATTTGATTTTCATAATAGAGAATTATTAGTATCTGTTGTTTTTTTTGTAAAGACAAATCAGGTACTTATTTGATCTTAGGTACGAGATTTAGCTTGGGTTTAATGTCAAGTTTCACGACATCAGGTCGCTTTGTGAACTGGTCCAATCTAAGGCTAAATTTGTTAAACATGGGATAATTAACAGATATTTGTTCAAAGTTTTCCGTCTTAAGAAGCCAAGCATTGAGCAAGACGCCCTGGGATACTAAATCCGCAGAAGGGGCAATGGCCTTTTCTAGTGACCTTATAATGAAGTAGAACAACTTGCCCTTCCCCAACAAGAGGTCAACTTCCTTGCTCTCTAATTCTCCATCCTCGGCCATTTTAGTAATAGCCTCATCAATGATGTCTTCCGTTTTCTCCGCGTTATCTATGAACCTATGGAGATATATCGAGATAGCATTTCTAACGTCGTATTCCTTTATCATTTCCATATCGCCGTATTCAGAGTCCTTTGCTACCTTAAAACCTACTTGAATTGATTCGAATTTCTTTATCTGCTCATAGCTCATAAGCTTATAGATCTCATATTTTGAAAGGTCAGATATAACTTGCTCCAATTGCAGGAGCTTAACTTCCTTAAAATTTGGGTTATCAGAGGCAACAACACTCTCCATAACCTCCTCCAATAAGCCTCCATCTATAAGAGCATTCATCTGTGCTTCTGTCTTGACCACGTTCTTTCCGACTTCACTGAATATATCCTGCTGGTCAGGAATTTTATTAACGGATTTGGTATTTTTGCTGACTGCGAGATCTTGTTTTTTCATGATCCCCTGCTGTGCCCAAACAGTAAACCTTCTCTGAAGATCAACACCATCATCATATATGATCCCGATATAACCGTTCATACCGCTGTTGAACATCTCCATCCTGCGCTCAAGTCCAACTTGTGTACTTATACCTATTATAGGGGTCGTGTTATGTTCCGCTCTCAATTTTTTTGTGAAAGCCAAACCGGATAGGTCAAAAGGGGCGTCATCAGAAACGTCTGATACATCCATATTGATATCCATGAATATCACGTCGTACTGGTTCAAGTTTATTAATTTAGTAGCATCCGCCGTGTTAGAAGCTACATCCATTTTACATTTAAGTTTTTTCTCAAAGACGTTGCGTAGTGTTGTCTCGAACTGTTTATTGCCATCAAGGTCCTCATAAGCAAATGCATCGTCTACGACCAAGACTTTCATCCCCTTGGTGTCGTATTTTGCTGGCAAGTCATCCTCTGAGTAATTGCCAAGGAACGCATCGTCATTGTAAGTTGTGGAACTATTGTTGAGCTCTGTCCCAGCATCAGGCTTGATCTCGTCAGGTTTGTTCTTCCTTAATTCAATGATCCCTTTGTTAACCCATACACTGAACTTGATGTCCATATCGTATATATCGGTACTTGCAACGTTTACATATCCATCAAAACCAGCTTCGAACAATTTGACCAAGGTCTCTTCCTTAAGATTAGTGCTCATACATATTATTGGGGTATTAACGCCTAGTTCTCTCACCTTTTTTATAAGCACCAGTCCATCCGTCCCGTCCGGATGCATTCCACTATTAATGTGCAGGTCCATAAAGATAATATCGTACCTCTTAGCGCTGAGAGCTTGAAGCCCACCTTCAAAAGTCGCTTTGGTATCTATCTTATTATGGCCAGTGCGACCACTTCCCATGAATTTACTGACCTTATCCGCATCATCATCAATAACGAGGATGTTCATGTACTCCAATGGTATGATGGGCATCTGGTCGTTGTCAGGAATACCCCTAAAGGTAAAGACATTATACTTTTTGAGAGCTCCGGTACGAACAGGATAGCCAGCCTTTTCCTGCTCAAACAGATATTCTTCTTTGGCCGATATAAATATTTTTATCCTTTGGATACTTTTAAGTTCATACTCACTGTGTGCGACAGTGATATTATCCTGTATCTTTTTAAGGTCCTCTTTAAGTTTTTTTAGCTCGCCTTCCTGTTCTTTTATCCACGCCTTGTTCTTGGCTTCGCTCAGGACCAGAGCTCCAGACTCTATCCTACTATCTATTGTCTCCCAACTGCCAATGGCCATAGTTGTAAGTTCAAGCAAAGAATTTGCAATGAACTCCTTATATGTCTGGATCTTAGATATCTGAGATGGCTCAAGTTTGAACCTCATGGCCTCTAACGCGGCAACGTCCTCTTCCATTATATTAAGGGCAGCATATGACTCGGCCATTGTCGCATCCATTTCTGTCTTACCTATATAGCCCGCTCTACTAAGCTGATGTATGATGTTCCAATATTCAACGTAGGTGTCGCTTCTTGAGTCTAAAGACTTCAGTACGTACTTTGGGGACCCAGGCCTTGGCTTGAATGAAATAAGTTCTACTGTAAGTTTTTTTAGACGTTGAAAAAGGGATAGTCTCCCGTTATCCTGTGCTGGAAGATCAATAGATAAGATCAACAAGATGATTATTAATATTTTTTTATTAAACAAGACTTTCATTGTGTATTTAGACGCCTAACGGGCAAATTCAAATCTGCCGTAGATAACAGACTCTCTTGCTTTTTCTAGCTTATCTATCCTCTCATCCTCAGAATCAATTTTGATAATATATTTATCAGCCTCTTCTGTAAATGTTTTATACTTTGCAGTATATTCAAGTTTTATCTTATCAACGTTGTTGACCAGAACTAGCTGGAGCATGCCAACTCTATACTGAGCATAGGCATCACCTTCATTAGCCTTCTTGGTAAGGTACTCTGTAACGCTCAAATTATCGTTGTCCCCGTTCAACAGTACATCAATATCACTATCTTCAAGCTTGTCGTATTTCTTAATTACCGACTTAACTACTTCAAGCATGATCTCGTCTTTTAAGGAATCGCTCCACTTGCTCGACTTACTCACCTTTAGATAACTACTAACCCTATCCTTGAAGCTCTTTACGTCCTCTACCACACCTGTCTGCTCCTGAGTGGTATTGTGTATAAGTTTCCACAGATCATATTTGCCTTTTTGAATGGCATTCAAAGATCCCTCTGTGTTGGCTTTTACTAGGTCAAGTAAGTAGTTTATCTGTAGGAACCTTTTTGGATTGCTTGTATCTTTGTACAACCAGTCCAAGAGACCATCCTCAAATAGAGCCTTATTAAATGATTCAGGATCATTTTTAATTTTATCTTCAGACAAAGCCTCAAACCACTTTTGGAAATTTTCCGACGTAGTAACTTCTGAAGTTACAGGGCTATTTCCTTGTGGTTCAGCTGAAAAAACGCTCGGGAGTGTTTTAGCATCTACTCCATAAAAGAATGCTTTTTGCCAATCATAAGAAGAAAATTCTTGTCCGTATTTCATTATAGCTAGTCTTATCTCTTCAGGTACTTCATTCATCTTGACGAGCATTCTGTCATAAACATCTTTTACTACCTTGCCTTGTTTATATGCCTCACCGATCTCTACCGCATTATTCATAGCATCTTTCAAAATTGCTGAATAAATAAGGTCTATGTAGGCATTAGCTGGCCTCTTGTATGTGTAATCCATTTTTAGAGCCGCTACTTCTCTTTTTATCCATGCCTTATGGTCAGCAGCCCAAATAGCCCTAGCCTCTTTGGTCGTCTTAATGTACGACCTTCTCATAGATCCAGGGTCTGTAGGGTCGCCATCAAAGTAAAATCCAACATGCTCTGCTCCATATCCCAGACCACCAACACGATGGGTAACAAAAACAGTACCGTACCCCATTCCTTCCTTATCGACTAGCCCGCAAGGCTCTCTTAATGAGAAGAAGTCATTCTCGTCAGCACCAGCAGAAAGGAACGCACCCAAGGCATTGAAGTCCGTTGTAAAAGAGAACCACTTCCCCTTGGCTTGCATCGCTTTGGCTTTCTCTGAGGTCTTTGCGCCGATCTCCTTATAGAACTCGTCCGGAGAATTAGGTGATATAGGTGCAAGCAAGATAAATATATCGCCGTTCTTAGTGAGATCATCTGCAGAAGATATGCCTATCTCCCAGAATTTCTGTTCTGTTAATCTTCCCCAACCGTATCTTATATAAGAGGTTGTGTTATCCCAGATCTCAGGAGAATGCGGGAAAAACTCCATCAGCATTATCCTTCTTATATATGCCTGGGCCTTTGCCATCTTTTCAACGTTATCAGCATCAAAATTAAGGCCTTCAGAGAAATAGCTGTCTTTAGCTACCACCTCTTTTATGTATGCAGGGATCTTACGGTTCTTCCACGTGAAGTAATCTGGGTCCTTAATTACTTCTTGAAGCATGGTGTTGATGGAGGCATGTTTACTGCGACTTAATCCATTCAGCACAGGGACAATATTGGCTGTTCTTATTTCATCAACGCCTCTGCTTTCTTCTGCTAACACGAACCTGTGAGCTTGTTCATCAGACAGGTCCATTCCTAGATAGGTCTTATAAAAAGTCTTATATCTAGCTACTATATTCTCTGGATAAAAGTGGCTATCCGTCAGAGGGATATCAGACCTTAACTTGATCTCTTCTATAAGTTCAGCAAGCGTTTTCCCTATAAGTTCTGTCTCTCCAGGGCTAACTGACGTCATACTTACACCTGTCAGTTCCTTAGCCTTTCTTGTAATAGCTTGGTAGATGTTTGCTGCACCTATATTGTTCTTTGATGCCCATATCCTAAAATATTTATGTACGACATCTTCACTTACGTTAAGCCTTAAGGCTAGGTTTTTCAGAGCACCCATATGGTCCCATGATGGCACAGCCTTGTAGTCAAAACCCATTATTCCCTGATAGACTGGATTATGTCCGACTATCACAGGTTTTATCTTATCATTATAGAAAAGGGCCAAACTTAGATGATAATCATGCAACAACGCAGCATCAGCTTTTACAGTGTTATATAGGTCCGCTACGTTCTGCCCTATTATTATGCTTGCTCTTTCTTCCACCAAATTCATTGCCGCTGAATTGTTACTAGAATATCCTGGTCCTTCCAATATCTTTTCCATCTTCAAACCGGCATCCGTTAGGGCATAAGGGTCCCCAGCGCCGAATTTATCCGTCCAGGCGTTTGATTTTAGTAGATAGACCTTACCAAATTCTGTTTTGCTCTCATAAACTTCTGTGTCGTAAGCTTTTCCTGCATAGTGAGCTGTATAAGAACCTGAATATTTAAAGAACCCTTCTTTCACTAGACATTCAAGTTTTCCTTGAGACACATCATCCTTGTACATACCAGGCCAGCTCATGGACCCTTCAATATATGGGTGAGCGGCATTTACCGTTACATCTATACCTCTCTCTTTACCATATTCCACCATAGCTGGGGCTAGTTCAGAGGTTACCACCGCCATACCGCCACCATAACTTATTGTTACTAGTTTTGTCTTGGAAGCATCGTCCTGGTTCACGAGAATTATAGACCCGCCTTCCCAGCCGGCATTCAGGATATTTACTTTTTTAAAAGATGTTTTATCTACCTTTTCTTGGAACTGTTTTAATATGTTCTCGTAATATTGTTGTGAGTAAAGAGCATTGGAAAACAAAAATATAGCAAAAGCAACATACAGAAAAAAACCTCTAAATAATTTTGTCGCTCTTGAGAACATTTTACGCTTCCAACTCCTTCTAATTACTTTTTGTTACCGTTAGTATCGACGTTAACATTCGGTACAACATTACTGTTTGTATCGCTACTTACTTGTTTATATTTATTAAACGCACTAGGATCGAATTTTTTCTTAAGCCCAAGTTCAACATATGAATCGGTCATAGTGGTCAAATAAAGTGATGTGATAGCTTTGCTTTCTGTAAAGAGGATCTCCTTCCTTAGGTCATCTAGTAGCTTATTAGCCTTCTCCAGATCATTTACGCTGCAATAAAGTTTGAGTTTATCATATTCGTTTGTAGCAAGGGCTGTAAGTATTTTTGCCCTTAGTTTATTTTCTGCTATTGGTATCCCCTTGCTGTTATTAACCACAGCTCCCATAACCTTTGGGTATAAGGAAGAGAATAAGTAGATCATCTTTTGAAGGTACTGATTAGCTTCTTTTGAAGGCAAAATACCAGCCTTTGTGTACTTCTCGCTTAGTGTAATGATCGGCTTTTCCACGCCAACGCTGCTAGCCCCCATGGCGTCAGTAATTACAGAGCTAAACAGTGAATAAAGTTCTGATTCAAAATAGAGGTCAAGCAATTCCTTTGTAGAATTAAGTGCTTTATCTAAATTCCCTTGCTTGATACTTTCCAGCATCACAGCCTCTTTTTGGTCCATATTCTCTTTGGTGATTATGCCATCAGCTATCATTTGTGGGGTAACTACCTCTGTAAGCTTCTTGGTCGATTCAAGCTTGGCGTGGGTTTTAGTGTCCGCCAAGAATGAAACAGCTCTGTCATATACGTCTTGCTTGTGTTCATCTGAATTTATGTAATTAGTTGATCCTTCAATAAGGGCCAGTTTGTCTTTACTATCTTTAATGTATTTATTGACCACCGCTATGAATTGCGGAGAACTGGAACTTTTTGTAGCGTATAGTGTCTCTAGACATTCAATAGCCCCTAGATCTTTATCATCATCCCTGAAGCCAAGACAGGTTTTAACAGCTGCGTTCTCTTTTCTTAGCGCATCGATTATATCGGTTAGGAACAGCTTGCTGTGATATCCGTCGTAGATCATTTCAAGTTCTTTATCCGTAGGTTTGGTTACTAATATCTCTTCCGTTAAAGCATTCACTTCGGCCATATACAGAGCGACATATTTAGCTTCCATCAGCTTTTCCTGCTGAGCTTTTGCATTAGGGAACATGAACAGCGATAGAAAATAATTGTCTATGAAGTCAGCTGTGATAAATATTGCCGTGCTCTTTCCAAGGCTTTTCGGATGGTACCATGCCTTTTGCGTCTGATCTGCCAGCTTCCTGTCTTGGGCATCATTTACCATTTCATCATAAGCATATGCACATTTCTTTTTGTTCAATCTTTTCATTTTATTATAGAATCTAGGTAAGGTCCTTCCGTCCCATATAACGTCGGCCAAACCAAAGGCAACGACAAACCTTGATAGTTCCTCCCATGCCTGAGGAGAAAAATTCTCTGTAACAAAGAGGTCCCACGCCTTGTCCCTTATTTCTTGATTTCCAGAAAGGAACTCACTCCTTAACATAAGACCAGTACCAACTATCTCTCCTACCTTAGCGCCAAGCCCCATGGACAATCCATAGATGCTTATTCCTCTGATAAGGGTTCTTCCTCCTATGCCGTAGAGGGCCCTGTCAGACCATTTAAATAAGTTCTCCATGACCTTAGTGGTCGGTAATCTTGTAGCTACTTGATAAGATGTGAATGCAAAGGACATAAGGGACACATGGGTTTCCCATTTCCCATAACGTTTAAATAGATGTTCTAGTCTTTTGCCTGTGCCCTCATATTTATATTTTATATAATCTGATCTGTCTGTTTCTGATAGGAACTGTCCACCAGTAAGAGCATGAAAAACGTCCCTCAACACTAGTGCAAAGTACATGTTCATCATGCCGCCTGCTTGAGCACCCAAAGTCTGGTGTAATGCAGGCCCTTTTCCTATGTTCTCGTATTTTACCTTGGACATAGCTTCAACAAAGTCTGCAGCGTCATGTCCGCTCTGTATCTCTGATTTGGTGAATTTATTCTCATCAGCAATTCTTTTCAGCTCTGTAATATTATTTATTGCTGTCTTTACATCGTCGATCCCTGTCTCCGTAAATATTCTCTCTTTTTCAAGAAGGGCCATGGTCCCTATCTCATCCATGAGATACAATTTCCTAAGCCTTTGGCTGAATACCTTACCATAATCTAC
>JBAXXF010000037.1:0-9232 GCA_037128035.1 bacterium
GCTCTCTTGTAGGGCCTATCTCGTTCATTCCTACGTTCTCCACACCTATCGCAACATGGTTAACACCCATGGCGTGACGTCCCATGTAGTTGTCTGGCATAAGTGAATAGATAGTTCCATCCCTGTCCACAAGGTAGTGGACGGAAACGTTCAACCTGTCATAGCTTCTGCTTACTAATTTTTCTCTTTCTTCCCTAAGCACAGGCTCTTTCATATATTCAAAGCTTTTTTCCAGACCGTCAAGGTCTGTCATATGGAGGACTATTATCTTTGGAGTTATTAGCAAACAGGAATCCATCCCATTCTTTTCATGGTCGCAATCACCTGTGTGCTTTTCTCTATACAGCGCCGTAAGAAATTTACGTTGAGCATCAAAGACTATGGGTCTTGAAACTACATCTATCTTGTACGTAACAGTTTCTACAGGAGCATTCTTAGGCAATATGGAGAATTTGTAGTCCTTTACTCTATAGGAGAAGAACAACGTCAGGCTCAGTAGAACAAAGATCAGAGCGTATATGAACTTATCCATTAACCTCAAATTTCCTCAATAACGATTTAAATCCTTTTGAACAATCCGAAATATCCTTTAACGCACAACCTTTAGGTTTCTTCTTCAAGCATGGGATAGAAAAACATTCCTTTCCACTACTTCCGCTAACTCTATGACAAGGAATTATTATAGGCAACGGATTTTTTTTCATCGCAGAGCCCACCGCCCTAGCAGCATCCTTATGACCTGTGCACTGGGCTAATTCCCCATAGGTCATGACCGTGCCTGGTTTAGTTGAAAAAAGTTTTTTATACACGGCCTTTTGGAATTCAGAAGACTTACTTGGCTCAAGTTCAGAAAAGTTAAGGACCTTCTTGCCTCTAAGATGCTGTGCAAGGTAATCCATATCTACTTTTTGTAGCTTTTCTATTTGTATCCCCATCACACCCTCAACATAACCCTTTGCGAATTCAGGCATGATCTTATCGAATTTATCGCAAAGGAATGGGATGACATGTTTTAATCTTTCATTTTCTCTTAGAACACAAACTACGCCGGGAAGTCCCTTCATTTTTCCATATTCAAGTATCATCTAACTACCTCCTTGGTAGGATCCCGACTATATAAGAAATAGATTTCTCCGGGCTCATATAATTCTGAGGAGTAAGAGCTATATCAAGTTCTTCCGGTTTAAATAGATCAAAAAGGTCTCTCTGTCTGTCCAGATCAAGGTCTCCATATCCTGGACTATAGCGCTTGCTTAGCTCATAGTCCCTAGGGTCAAAGAACTTATTAAGCAGTTCTTTTGCTGTGTGCTCGGCAAGCTCCTCCACCATATCGCTGGCTATCCTGTCGGCATACAGGGCACAAGCCATGTCACTATTCTCCTGATATTCCTCTATAAGCTTCACTGTGCCCTTCCCTATGGTGCAGACAACTACAAAGCCTTCTTCCGCTCCCTTTAGGAAAGAGGCAAGCTCCTTGGAGCTCAGTACAAGGGGGGCCAGAGGGTTCTCATCGAACCTAACTTTTTTGTATGAATATTTAGGGTCCAGGTCCTGAACTAGGCGCTCAAAGACCTTCGCCAAGAGATCCTCTTCTATCCCTGACTTTATGTGAAGTTTTCGTTTAAGCTTATCAATATCGGGTTTAATCTTTGCAATAGGTACTGAAATCATTTGAATTACCTTCTATATTTAGTGTAATATATACTTAGTTTAAAAAATATATAGGGGTTTTTATGAAAAAGCTTACGGGAATGGATATTCAGCTAAGGGACTTCTCTAGAAGTCTTCGTGGCTATGACATGAACGAAGTAAGGAACTTCCTGGATGAGGTATCAAGACAGATAGAATCACTGGAGTTCGAGAACAGGGCGCTTAAGGACAAGCTTAGAGAAAAAGAACTGATGTTGATAGAATATAAGGAACGCGAAGGAATGCTCAAAGACACCATGGTCACGGCTCAGAAGGTAACAGAAGGTATTAAGAAAGACGCCAACAAGGAATGCTTGCAGATCATAACACAGGCAAAAATGAGGGCAGACGCAATGGTCCGCGACGCTCGTCAGACGATGAAAAGGACCATAGATGAGATCAACAACTTAAAAAAACAAAAAATGGAACTGACCTCAAGCCTTAGATCAATATTGGAAACACAGCTTAGGATGCTTACCAAGTACGAAGCTGAAAAGGATGATCTAGTGGAACTTAATATTTCACACGATACTTTTTCTGTGTCCTCCTCCGATGAAAGAATATGAATGGCAAGACAAGAACGGGCAGACGCTGATCCTGGTAAAAGTAAAACCAGGTGCAAAGCGTAGCTCTATAAATGGCGTCATTGATGTTAACACTATCTACCCAGTAACAAAGGCTCTCAGCGTGTCAATAAATTCACAACCAGAAGACAACAAGGCGAATAAGGAACTAATAGAGCTGCTTGCTGATGATCTTGGTCTATCAAAGAGCAGTATCAACATAATCCACGGAGAAAAAGATAGGCTAAAGGTGCTGTGTATCGTCTGTAATTTAAACAAGCGTTAAAGAAAAGTTCGTCTTTAGCAATGCTTAGCCACTCTAACTATTTGAATTTATTTGTTTTTATCCTTGGCTTACTTATTGCTTTATTTGTGCATGACAAAAGGGGCTTATTTTGTCTAAAACAGGGCCAAAACATATTATGAACTTATCACGAACATTACTTTTATTATCCATCCTTGTGACGTCATGCGTTTATGCGCAAGAGTCCACAGATAAACAATATTACAAAGATGGCACGCTCAAGTCTGAACGTTTCATCTATCCTGACGGACATTATGTCACAAAAGATTACTTCACGGATGGTACACTGAGTGAGGAATACTTCTTCAACAAGAAAAGCGAGATAGACGGGACCATCAGCATCTATTTTGAAAGTGGCAAGTTGGCCTGTAAAAAGAATTACGTTAACGGAATATTAGAAGGTGTCTCTACTTGGTATTACGAGAATGGTTCAAAACAGATAGAAAAAACCTATAAGAACGGAAAACTAGATGGTGTGGAAAAAACATATTCAGATGCTGAAGTATTGATAAGTGAGATAACTTGGGTGGATGGTGTTCAGAACGGTGTCGTGAACGAATATTTTTCTAATGGGAACCTGTACAAGGTCTCAGAATATAAGAATGGAGAAATACTGGAGTCAAAGACGTTTGGCGCTACCAAATTGATGGAGTCACTTGTTACCTACAACCCAGTTAATGGTACATCGACATCACTGGTCTATAAGGGCAATAGAGTGACCACAAAAGTATACTTTAACAAGACCGATCATATGGTCCTTATGCTACATTATGATGATAATAAAAAACTAACAAAGGCAGTTTACAAAAGATCAGATCTAAGGCCAGACATAGAGGATCTGATGGACTTTTTGGGTTCTGCAGAGTCCGCAAGCAACTACGATAATATGATACTGATAGCAATTGGAAAAATATTGTCAACCGAGGAGATCGATCCTGATACTTTTAATAAAAATCTCGATTTTATACTCGATAAAATGTTACTCCCTTATCTGCTGAACAAGGCAGCTAGCACAGCTGATTATGATATTAAGCACTATGACTATGAAGCAGCTATAACCTTCTTACAAGAAAAATATCTCCAGGACATAACAGTAGAGATACCAAACACTGACCTCACAGAAATAGTCAAACACTACAACGCTGAACTAAAGGAGTTCGATCTATTTATAGATTCTGAATCTGATATTATGGGCTACCCAAAAACCCAAAGTGGTAGGTTCCAGGCCAAAACTGATTTCTTAAAATTCAAAAAATTATACGAGCAGAATGTAGATGCAATAACGCAAGAAGAGTTAGCCGAGTATATAGACAGTAATTTCATTGCAGAGTACTTGAGTAAAGCAAAGAACATTAGCGACAAAGAAAAGCGCAACATAAAATTAATGCAAATAAAGTCAGTTTTGGAAGACCTATCCCTAGGTGAGTCCAAAGTGAACTACGCACAAAGAAGCGCGATCTATAAGATGCTCAAACAGATCGTCGATATAGACACAGTTCAAACTATAAAATTGGACATACAGGCCCTTAGACTAAAGCTAAAACCATATGTCGAAGATTGGGATAAATACGACATAGGCAAACTAGTTGCCCTAGCATTTGATGAGCTGATAGGGAAATACAACCAGAACGAAACCCTAGAAGACAAAGAACTAGCACTGATCTTTGGAGACAACAGTATCTATGATTTCATAAAGAAGGATCCAGACAGGGCAACGGAGATCTTTCTTCTAGATGGGTTCTTTATATATAATTATAGCCTTACCAAAAAGAGTTATGGGGAGGCTATCAGCGAAGATAAAGTCACTGAGATCTTTTGTGACTTTGATAAATACACACAAGCTTATGGCATAAAACCTAGTGACTTTACTAAAATAACGACCTTCGAGGATTTTAAGAAAAAAGTCCGTATCATAGAAGCTGAACTCAAACCTCTAAAAAAATAAGCACATCATTAGTTAGACAATAGAAACTGTTACAGATATAATCCCAGTATGTTCAATTTATCAATACCTTGGTGGACGTTCATTATTAGAGGCGTGGTGGTCTATGGTTTTATCCTGGTCCTACTGCGACTCACTGGCAAAAGGCAGATAGGACAGATGGCACCTTTTGATCTAGTGCTCCTGCTGTTGATAAGCAACACAGTACAAAACTCAATGAATGGTGGCGACAACTCCCTTATAGGCGGCCTTATCTCAGCAGCTACGCTTCTTATCCTTAACTTTGCTGTTGCACAGCTGACGTTCAAGAACAAGCGATTGGCTAACATTGTTGAGGGGAGGCCAGAAGTAATAATACATGACGGGATCCTTTATAGCGATGTTCTCAAAAGCGAAAAAATAACACATGAAGAGCTGGAATCAGCACTAAGGCAAGCGGGATGTAACTCCATCAGCGAGGTCCATTTTGCTATATTAGAGAATAACGGAACAATTACGGTAAAAAAGAAAATCTGATCATGATTTGTAACAAGCTAGACCACCATCTGATTTGTGGCACCCACAATCATAAAAAAGCCCATTTGGCGTAGCCTTTTCTCCCATGTAGAAAGAGCAATGGTCTGGGATCTTTTCAATACTATCAAATACAGTGGCTTCACCAACGGCCATGTTGCACCACTGCGAAAAAGATTCTATTTTTATAGTTGCACCGCTAATTAGCTTTACATAACCGCCCTGTGTTTCAGCTGTCTTGCTGATCTGTAACTTTACACTTTTAAAATTAGCAGGGATCTCACTACACTGTTTTCTCGTTACAGACTGAGCAAAAGTAGGAAGAGAAAAACAGGAAAAGAAAAGAAAAGTTGTAATTGTTATGTTTGATATTCGTGAATTCAAAGGAGCCTCCAAATGTGCTATTACACGTATACTGTCACAAGACCTAGCAGGATGTAAATAGCTTATACATGTAGCCATATAACCAGCCATGTAACAGTTTGTAATAATTGGCTTTTATCACATGTGCCCCCTGGCACCCTTCTTGCTTAGTATTAAGGGTAGAGGGAGCCAAAATGAAGATACTGATCATTTCCCTATTCATACTTATAGCAACGCCTCTTTTTGCCCAAGCAGAAAAAGAGATAGGCAGCTTTGATATCCTAGACGGTATTGTGGCCGTAAGCCATACAAGGACATACAACTCATACATAAGACCTGTAGTATTTAATTCGCCGACCAATAGCCTTGCATGGGGATTGGGCTTTCGTCAAAAGATCTAATATTCTATTTTCTTGCTTCTTGCCTTTTTTAATTCTGAATGTTTTTTCTTTTTTTCAAGGTTCTTCATCTTCATGCTTTTTGATATTCTCGTCTTAACCCTAGGTTTTTTAACTTTGTTCAGCTTCTCTAACTTCTTCCTCAGCAGTTCTAACGCGATCCTTTTATTCTCGTGTTGACTGCGACTCTCTTGTACCTTTACTGTAACACCGGTCTTTATGTGTGTTAATCTAACAGCGCTGTCTGTAGTGTTAACGTGCTGACCGCCCTTCCCGCTGGCACGCATGGTCTCTACATTACACTCTTCCAACAGATCATCATCTGAGAAAGGTATTACAATTGGACGTCTGAATTTATTTAGTTCTTGCATAAATGACCCTGAATTCTGCTTTCGGGTTTATGGCTTTCAAGATGATATTTGAAACAGCAGCTTGTAGTATTGATGCATCTTTCTGCTCAACAAGCACCATCTCTTTAATAGCGCTATATTCTTTGCCCTCGCTAACCAGCCTTATGATGGCGGCATTAATAGGCTGCATGGATGGGTTATATGCTGCGTTCTCAATATAAAAGCCACTATAAATAGAACCGTCATCCATTCTAATAGCAACGCCAGAATACGAGTTACTATAAGGGGAATAGGAGAGGTTCGCACTTTTCAATGCTGAGATGACAAGCTTATCCTCTGTGGGCTTCTCTAATACAAGTTTGTGATCCCTGCTGGAATATACGGATTCATTCATGTTGAGATTGTCAGGTCCAAAAGAGTCAGGCAATAATTCGCCAAGATGCTTGGGCTCTTTACCTGGGACCAGTATCTTAAGTTCCTTTGAAGCTCCCTTTATCTCGTTCAAAAATTGACGACAAAACCCACATGGCTCTGCGGATATCGCTATCTTTTCCAACTGTTCATTCTCAAGTAACGCCAATGTAGTAAGAAATTGTTCAGCATGCACAGTCTCGTTAATAGGTATGCCTTTAAATTCCAAATTATTACCAAATATTATTTTTCCTGATCTCATTAAGCCAACAGCTCCAACGTAATAGTTGGATATAAGCGGGCGGGCGTTCTTCTTTACAGAGCTTATCAGCTCTAAAAGCAATTGTTCGGTATCAAGATCAAGTTTGCTTTTTAGAGAATCAACTTCTGCCCTACTAAGTATAAATTTATTCCCTGCTAATGTTTCTGGACTCATAATGTTTTCTTATCACACAAGAACTAAAAAAATAAGGGTTTATACTTATATCATTTCTTATCCAACGAGCGTAGAATCGGGAAACGATGTTCAGATACGCATTAATAGGGCTGGTAATGGTATCTTGTGGTGGATCTTCTTTCACCAATAAATTCTATGTACCAACATATTCGCTCACGGACCCACCTGGAACAAACCCAGCAGACCTTAGCAATATCACGTCAGTTGTCATCAATACGCAAAGCAGGACCAGCGGTATAAAGGTCATACAGATACAAAATTCAGCCGTTACAATTGGTGGAAGCACTTTTGAATTGAATGAAGATATAGTCGATAATACGTGTCCTCCAAATCTTGCTGGGTGTAACACGAACGACTCCTCTGCCCTGGGGATATCCAGCAGTGTCCTTATAACGGATATGGACTACCTAAGAAAGAACATCAGGGACCAGGGGGCAAGGAATACCTGTGTCGCCTTTGCAATGGCGTCAGCGTTAGAGATACTAAGACACAATCTTGGCGATGATACCCCCCTATCAGAACAGAATGCCTATTTCTTAGCAAAAAAATATACTGATTCTTGGACCGTCTCAGGGCTCAATACATTTGAAACTATGAGCCAGTTCGCTAATCTCTCCATAGGATTTTGTCCAGGATCTAGCTGGCCCTACAATCCTATTGAGAACGACTGCACTTTGTACCTAGCGGCATACCCCAATGCAACATGCACGGCAACTGAGGCACAGGGTGGAGGGACAGACGGAAAAGTACAAGACCCTAATGCCGCTGCTACAAGCAAGCTTAGTATAGGAGTAGCACATCAGCTTTATGCTTCAATAGGAAGAGTGAGACAGGCGTTATATAGAGGATATCCAGTGCTTTTGTCCGTCGAAGCAGAGGTGAATTTTGTAGTAGCAGATCAAAAGTCAGGAGTTATAGCCACAGCGTTCGCAGATGATCCTATTGAAACAACTAAAGACGCTGGGCATACTACTCTAGCCGTTGGCTACCAGGATGATCCTAACGTAGAAGGTGGTGGATACCTCATACTAAAAAATTCCTGGGGAACGACATGGGGTGATGCTGGAATGGGGTATGCAACTTATGCTTGGGTAGAAAAGAATATTACTGATGCACAGGCTATCGTCTCTGTGGCTTCCAAATAATTACGCTTAATGATCACACTATTACTTAATATGTCTCTGGGTCAGTGTATAGCTTATCTATTATATAACTTTTATTTATATCTTTCTTAAGGAAAAGAGCCTTGGCTGTTTCATAATCCTCAGCGCTAACTTCTTTAAGATACTTTATTGAAAGAGTACTTTCCAAGATAGTGTCAGCATCATACCAATTGCTGAACCAGCCCTTACCGTTGGTGTATTCTGCTGCATAAGGTTCAGTAGAGCTCCTTAGATATAATTGGCATTTCCCTCCACTCATTCTCATGGCTGTGACCACAGCGGAATGAATAAGAGAGGAGCCATTGTCCGTTTCTAGATATAGCGCCAACATCGAACTTCTTTTAAGTGAAAAAGCTTTTTTTATGATAGCCATTTTTTCTTTTTTGAATGGAATAAAAGAGTAATAGTTATCTTTGTAATAATTCTTCCAGAACAAGCCCCTATTTTCGAATGTATATCTTTTCTCCGCACAATTGTCCGTTGTCAGCAAGAGATTAAGAAAATGGACCCTATTCTTGGCGAGGTAAAAAGAACTCTTAAAGTGCTGATAGCTGTATCCATCTGTTTTAGGAAGATACTGCCAAAATACGCCAGCAGCTGCCTCAAAATAAGAACTATCTGAATGCCCAAGGACCTTCCACTTTTTCCAGCCGTCGTAGATATTCATGAATTCCTGGAATTTATAATACCTCAATTTGTCTGTTAAGGCTTCAGCGTTGCTAGGCATAATAATATTGAACATCGCCTGTTTTTCTAAACAAGCACCCTCTTTATACAGAGCGCATTCCATAGAAAAAGCCGAAAGTTCTGCAAAGTTAGGATAACCTAGCCCATGGCCAGCTTCCATATCGCAGCGTTGAATGTCTATTACTGATATTTTGTTGGTTGCTTCCTGGTTGCTGACCGTACCTATGAGCCTAAGATATTTATCTTCTGTCAAAAGGTCAGCGACTGACATGGCATAGCAAGCACTTGTACCGGAAGCATCCCAGTAAAAATCAAAATGATGGTTAAAGTTATAGATCTCTTTGTCGTCAGTGCCGTAGTAGCTACACAGCTCCCCTTGAGTTGGCTGGGCC
>JBAXXF010000038.1:0-9048 GCA_037128035.1 bacterium
ATATATAGGCGGGGCCCTGTACCGCAGTGCTGCCAAAAGCACTATTCCTTATGATACAAGCATAGAAAAGATCAACTACATAATGGCGTGCACTGTTTATCTTAGTGGTACCCAATGGGTTATTTTAGATGCTATCAGAATTAGTCCACCAACCCGTCCAACCGGTGTTTATTCCTCTTTTAGCGAAACCAGAGAAATAACCGTTGAACCACCGACAGCTCCAACTGATACACAACAATATTCCATTCTGATCTACGAAAAATCGTCGTTGGAAGTTAAAGGCATGCCAGATGGTTATTCTATGCATGCTCAACCAGAGTACCCCTCTCTTAATCCTTGGTATAACTTTAGGACATCCTTTACCGTCCCCAAAGATATAGTCCCATACACTACACAATATGACTTAAAAGGATCGTCTATAAAAAATTATGTCCTATCAGAAAAGACGAGCGGCGACTCTAAAACGTATACTTTTAGTCTACCTGAAACATCATTTGAGAAAAAAGATGCCAAGTACTCTACCAAGGACAACGGGACTTTTCCGTATGTTGGCTTTTCAACTTTTAAGGATTGGAAGAGTATGAACAAGTACCTTTACGATTCATATGAACCTATTATCACCGAAGGTAAAAAAGATGCCATCACAGAGCTGGAGCTAGCCAAAGCAAACACTGATGGCGAGAAGGGCTCTATTCCAGAGCAAATTTATTACCATATAGTAAACCTCTATAGATATGTTTACAATCATCAGGGGAGCGGGGCCCATGTTCCTAATCCGCTAAGCGAAATCATTAAAAATAAATCAGGGGACTGTAAAGACTTAGCTACTATAGGCGTCGCTCTTTTAAGAGCGGCAGGGTATACGGCCTACCCTATAATACTAAGGACCAACGCTTCGTATAATTATGATTTGGATATTCCAGGAATAGAGTTCGATCATGCGATAGTTAAATATTTTGATGATGGTGGGGAACATTTTATGGACCTAGTTGGTGAGGGTGCTGTTGGTTTTGGAATGTTGCCAGAAATGGATTTGGACAGGAACTACGTAACTTATACATCTTCTTCGGGAGACATATTGAAAGGGAGAACTCCGTCTAGCAATGTCTCAAGCAAAGATATCCAGTACGAATACAAGATCACTGAAGATAAGAAGGAAGGAAAATTGAACTGTGCGATTACTTCAAAACAAGAATACTGTGGAGAAGATGCGTATTCTTTTTACTGGAATAATAGCACATTAGCTGATGACCAAAAGGCAGATTACTTGAAAGAATATACCTCAAGTGGGCTTTGCGATATGAAAAAATACGAGGTATTAGCACTTACTCCGGACTATGTGTGTATCACTACTGAGGTCGAACAGGATGGTGCGATCATCCTCTATAATGATCAGATGATAGAAATAACTCCTGGTGCCGTTACAGATTCAGGATCACTTTCAGACGTAGATAAAAATGAGCCGAGGGTACTGGCGGTTACATATTCTGGTCAGAATGATTCTGGCCCCTATGAAAAATCCATTATTTATGATGTCCCAGAAGGTTACGAGATAGATTATATTCCTGAACCTTTTGAGTACCACAGTGCCTACCTTGATCTTTTGATAAAATTTGAAAAGATAAATGATGGCAAACAAGTGAAATTGAGCAGAAGTACTATTTATAAGGATCATACTATTCCGGCCGAAAAGTTCCGAGAGGAACAAGAAAACATGAGAGCGATATACAAGTACAAGACCAGCAAGGAGTTGGTCCTCCGCAAGAAGAGCTGACGGATAAAATTTTTCTTGAAAGCGTTGGCGTCCCCTAGTAGAAAATAAAGTTACTAAAATAATCTTATTTCTAGCGTGTAAGGGCCTGCCTCTGTTCCATTCTCAGCGTCTACGATTATATAATAAGGGGCTCCTCCTGTTACCGGTACATCAAAATCTGGAGAAGATCCAAGGCTCCAGAAGCCGCAGTCAATATACTCGCCTGCTGTCCCAAGATCATCTGAATAAGTGTAGTTAAGGCCATCCATTTCTGCCGATGTTACAAAAACAGAGAGGCCCTCTGTAGAAGCAGCTGGTGGACCAATTTCTCCAGGCATTCCATCTGAAAGTCTTACATTAAGCGTGCCAGTAATAGCTGGAACATATAGCCAGATGTCGTCGTGTCCGCCTGCTGTGTTTGCACATTTTGTTCCAGGATTATCCAATATATCAACATGGTTAATTGAGGATGAGGTGTCACCAGAGCAAAGAAGATCATAGACGGTACCAGCGGAGCAGTTGAGCTCTCCAGCAGTTAAAGGTGTCCAAATATTAATTGTATATGTTGCGCTGACTATTTCTGAATCTGTCATGCCTGATTTGTATGCAAAGGCCTTAATGGTAGTCGTGCTAGACACATCAATAGCGATAGAATAGACGGTCCCGTTGCTTGCACTTGGATCTGTTCCATCAGTCGTGTACTTGATAGTTGCAGTAGCATCTGAGCAGCTTATTGAAACGCTCTGGCTTGAAGAATATGTTCCTCCTGAAAGAGAAAAGACAGGTGTTGGAACTTTAGTTATAGTGGACGTAGGTGAAGGCGTGCCAGCATTATCCCCAGTTAGGTTGGGTGTTGCTGTGTCATTACTGTTGCATGAAATTACGAGTAACAAAAAAAAGAGAAGACTTATCGTAAGTGGATGCTTTGTACGATTCATTGTCTAAAATGTATCATAAAGGGATAGAAATTTGAATTTCTTAAGATTGGAAGCTGTAACTATTTATAATTATTAATAAAAAATCGAACACATAGTCTGCTCTTTGACTCGTGTTCATTCAAAGACCCTAGCAACATTGAACTTCTATCAATTCTCTGGTAAAGACATTCTCCTATGTCACGTAATAAAACTAGAGTTATAAATATTGGCAATGTACGCCTTGGTGGGGACAACCCTATAGTCGTACAGTCCATGACCAATACAGATAGCACAAAGCTTCTGGAGACCTCCACACAGGTAGAGCAGCTCCTTAGGGCTGGCTGTGAGATAATACGCATCAGCGTGCCAAACGAGCATGCTCTTAAAGTTTTTTTAGAGATAAAAAATAATACGGAAGTTCCACTGGTAGCCGACATACACTTTGATGCTTCCCTTGCTCTAAAATGCGTTGAGAATAAATGTGCAGGGGTAAGAATAAACCCAGGCAACATAGGGAACCAGGATGTTGTTCTAAAGATAATAGAGGCCGCAAAAAAGACTGGCACATGCATAAGAATAGGGGTGAACTCTGGCTCACTTGAGAAAAATATACTCGCTAAATATGGTCATCCTACGCCAGAAGCCCTGGCAGAATCCGCGCTGAATTGGGATGAATTCTTTAAAAAGCAGAATTTCTACAACTTTAAGATATCCATTAAGTCATCAGATATAACGACTATGGTGAGTGCGAACAAAATAATATCTTCAAAAACAGATACACCGCTACATATAGGACTTACAGAGGCTGGAACACTGATAAGTGGTCTAGTCCGTTCTACAATAGGGCTCTCTGAATTGTTAAAGGAAGGCATAGGTGACACTATAAGGATCTCCCTTTCTTCTGATCCTGTTAATGAAGTAATGGCTGCAAGGGAACTGTTAAAAGCTCTTAAACTAAGAAAAGGTCTTGAAGTTATTTCATGCCCAACTTGCTCAAGAACAGAAATAGACGTTATCGGCATAGCCGACAGACTTGAAAGTGAATTTAGCTGGGTGCAGACATCAATGAAAGTGGCCGTTATGGGCTGCGTTGTGAATGGCCCTGGAGAAGCAAAAGAGGCGGATATTGGGATAGCAGGCGGCAAAGACTCCGCCGTAGTTTTTGTTAACGGTGAGATAATAAAAAAAGTATCGGTAGATGATGCGTATGCAGAGATTTCCGACTATATTAGTAAAAAAGCTAAAGGAGATAAAAAGTAATGGCAGAAAGGATAACCCCAAGAAGCGAAGATTTTAGTCAGTGGTATACAGACATTGTATTGAACGCAAAACTGGCGGATTATTCGCCGGTAAAAGGATGTATGGTCATCAGGCCTACAGGATATGCAGTCTGGGAAAAGATACAGCAACAGCTTGATAAGATGTTCAAGGAAACTGGACATGTTAACGCCTATTTTCCTCTTTTCATCCCAGAAAGTTTCTTAAAGAAAGAGGCTGAACACGTAGAAGGCTTTGCCCCTGAATGTGCGGTCGTCACCCATGCTGGCGGCAAAAAACTTGAAGAGCCACTTATTGTAAGACCAACCAGTGAGACCATAATCAATGCCATGTTCTCAAAGTGGATACAGTCATATAGAGACCTTCCGATGCTTGTTAACCAGTGGGCTAACGTCGTAAGATGGGAAATGAGGACCAAATTATTCCTAAGGACAACGGAATTCTTATGGCAGGAAGGGCACACATGTCACGCCACAGAAAAAGAAGCTAGGGAAGAGACAACAAAGATGCTCAACGTCTATAAGACGTTTGCGCAGGACTATATGGCCATCCCAATTATAGATGGCATAAAGACAGCTAATGAAAAATTTGCGGGTGCTTTGGAAACATATTGTATAGAGATGTTGATGCAGGATGGAAAAGCGCTACAGGGAGGAACAAGCCACCTTCTTGGACAGAACTTTGCAAAAGCTTTTGATACAAAATTCCAGAACAAGGAAGGAAAACAGGAATACGTTTGGCAGACCTCATGGGGCGTTTCTACAAGACTTGTTGGCGCGATAATCATGGCACACAGCGATGATAAAGGATTAGTCCTTCCTCCAAGGCTTGCTCCGCTACAGTGCGTAATAATCCCAATATTCAAGAAGGATTTTGACTCATCTAAGCTTATAGAGAAGACAGATGAGCTTATGAATAAATTGAAAAAAGCTGGAGTGTCTGTAAAAGTTGATGACGGAGAAAATAACAGCCCTGGTTTTAAATTCCACCAGTACGAGATAGAGGGTGTTCCTGTGCGTGCTGAGATAGGTCCAAAGGACTATGACAACGGCGTGTTCACCATAGCAAGACGTGATACGGGAGAAAAAGTAACAGTACCTTTTAATGAAGCCCCACAAAAGATCGCCTCTTTAATGGAAGAGATACAGACATCTATGTTCAACAAAGCAAAAGCTAACCTTGAGGCACGTACCTTCAAAATAGATACATATGATGAATTCAAAACTAAATGCGAACAAGGTGGGATGTTCCTACTTCACTGGTGTGGCAATGTAGAATGCGAGAACAAGATAAAAGAAGATACAAAGGCAACAGTAAGATGCATCAGCTTTGATCATGAGAAAGAAAAAGGTTCATGCATAATCTGCGGTAAGCCTTCAGAAAGAAGGATACATTTTGCGAGGTCACATTAATATGGGAAAAGTAGACACAAGGGTAATAGTCGCTCTAGACGTAAATAATATTCAGGAAGTAAGAGACCTTGTAGAGAAGGTCGGTCACAACCTTAAAACCTTTAAGGTTGGGATGAGGCTTTTTACTAAATATGGTCCAAGCCTTGTTAAGGAACTTAAGGATAAGGGCTACGATATCTTTTTAGATCTTAAATATCACGATATACCTAACACTGTAGAAACAGCCTGCAAAGAAGCCGCTGAACTGGGTGTTAGCATGCTTACCATCCACGCCTGCGGTGGAAAAGAAATGTGTAAAGCTGCTGTTAAAGGTGCAACAGAGGGTGCTTCAAAGTCGGGCAACAAGATGCCAGTTATCCTTGCGGTAACAGTTCTAACGTCGATGAATGAAACATCTTTAAAAGAAGTTGGTGTTAATGCAGCTGTTGACACACAGGTACTTAATCTTGCCAGTATGGCCATTAACGAGGGTGTAAGCGGTATAGTCTGTTCGCCTTTGGAAGTGAAAAAACTTAAAACAGAAATAAAAAGTAGCTTTGTCGCAGTAACTCCGGGTATAAGACTCCCAGAAGGCAACACTAATGACCAAAAAAGAGTTGCAGGTCCCGACACCGCGATTAGCGACGGGGCTGATTATCTAGTAATAGGTCGCCCTGTTTACGGGGCTCCTGACCCGGTCAAAGCACTGAACGAGATCTACGCCCTAATGGAGAAAGTTAACAAATGAGTTTATGGATATACGGAATAAATTCCGTTTCTGCAGTTCTAGATAATCGTCCAAAAGATGTTAAAGAGATGATCTTTATAAAATCAAAGGACGAGAAAAAAGATAGCGAGCGTCTATCTTTAGTAAGACAAAAAGCTCAAAAGAACGGCATTAAGACATCTGAACAGACAGAAGAGTCCGTTTTTGAAAGGGTAAAGAACCGTGAGGGCGTAAACCATCAAAGGGTTTTTGCGTTCATCAATCCTATCAAGATACCTACCTTAAATGAGGTGCTAGAGAGCTCCAAGGATAAACCAAATAGGGTTTTCGTTATTCTAGATGGTGTAACCGACATCCATAATATAGGTGCTATTATAAGAACAGCTGTCGCCTTCAATGTTGAAGCTATCGTACTGCCAAAAGACAGGACTGCTAGCATAACTGCAGATGTATATAAAACATCTAGCGGCGCTGTAGAGAATATAAAGATCTGTGAAGAAGTGAACCTTGTTAGAACGGTAGGAGTTCTAAAAGAAAATAGTTTCTGGGTCTATGGCTTTGAGGCCAATGGTACTCAGGACATCCAAAAGACCGACCTAAGAGGCAACGTGTGTTGCGTAATAGGTGGAGAAGACACAGGTATAAGAAGGCTCCTAAAGGACAACTGCGACATGATCCTAAGGATACCTATGTCAGCAAACGCACACTCCTTGAATGCATCCGTTTCTGCGGCGGTAGTGATGTATGAGATCCAAAGGCAACAGCAATTATCCTGAACCAATAAGCAAAAAAATCTTGCAATTTAAAGTGTTAGAATATAAATAAACCCACCAGTTCTACAAAAGGGCTGGCGTAGCTCAATCGGCAGAGCAGCTGATTTGTAATCAGCAGGTTGCGGGTTCGATTCCCATCGCCAGCTCCAGACTGATTCTTTGAAAATATGTGGAGAGGTACCCAAGTGGCCAAAGGGGACAGACTGTAAATCTGCTGGCGTATGCCTTCAAAGGTTCAAATCCTTTCCTCTCCACCAAATCTTTAACAATGAATATAATAGGTATAGGTAAAAAGCTTTTTGCAGTGACGTTTTTATACTCGCTGCTAGTACTCTATCTACATTTCAACTTCTATCCTTATTTTGCTATACATGCCAGTTGGGTCTGGTTCCTTGGCGTCGCTCTGATGATAGCAGGAGCTGTCCTGATATTTAAAGCTGTAAGAGTCCTCTACGGGGCTATCTGCAAAGAAGAGCTTGCAACGGAAGGACCCTACGCAATATTTGCCAACCCTATATATGCGGCATGGATCCTCTTTATATTGCCCGGTCTCTCTTTTTTCATATATTCTTGGCTCATGCTAAGTTCCTCTATCGTTATGTATGTCGCCCTAAGGGTTTTCATAAGGTCCGAGGAAGATGCACTTAGCGAAAAATTTGCTGACAGCTACACTGAATATAGAAAAAAAGTCCTTATAAAATTTCTTTAGTATTGGCCCGATTTTTTTGTTGTAAGTTTATATTTTTTAATATAAACCCATTGAGCGTTTTAGGGGCGGGAGTAGCTCAGTTGGCTAGAGCATCAGCCTTCCAAGCTGAGGGTCGCGGGTTCGAACCCCGTTTCCCGCTCCATGCTTGGATAGCTCAGGCGGTAGAGCACTTCCTTGGTAAGGAAGAGGTCTCGGGTTCAAGTCCCGATCCAAGCTCCATCTTACCTCACCTTTTTCCTTTATGCTTCGCCAGCCTCTGTTGCAAATCCTCAACGTAGGATTACCTACGCCTCCGGTTTGCTCGGTCGTCTGGCTCGTCTAAAGAAAAAATCTGAGGTAATCTAATTATGAATAACGGTACTAAAATACAGAGAAGTTCTTTGCACAGCGACGAGTAGTAAAGACGACGACAATTATACATACAACTACGCCAAAAAAAGATAAGACCAGGATACCTAACTGTGATGGCGTTGGAAAAAAATATTCGTTTGACAAACCCCTGTTTTAAAATAAAAAAGGTTAATAATTTTTTAAACAAATTTTTTTGGAGGGATAATTGTTATGGCAAAGCAGAAATTTGATAGGAACAAGCCGCACGTAAACGTAGGAACGATAGGTCACGTAGACCATGGTAAGACGACGTTGACAGCAGCGATAACTAAGATTTTGGCAAAGACGGGTCAGGCAGAATACAGGTCGTTTGACCAGATAGATAATGCGCCAGAAGAAAGAGAGAGAGGTATAACAATAGCGACAGCGCACGTTGAATACCAGACAAACGCAAGACACTACGCCCACGTTGATTGTCCAGGACACGCAGACTACATAAAGAACATGATCACCGGTGCTGCACAGATGGACGGAGCAATTCTTGTTGTTAGTGCGGTAGATGGTCCGATGCCACAGACAAGAGAGCACATCCTTCTTGCAAGACAGGTTGGAGTTCCAGCGATGGTAGTGTTCTTAAACAAGTGTGACATGGTCGACGATGCAGAGTTGTTGGATCTTGTAGAGATGGAGCTTAGAGAGTTGTTATCCAAATATGAATTCCCTGGAGACGATATTCCAATCATCAGAGGTAGTGCATTAAAAGCGTTAGAGGGCAACCCAGAAGCAGAGAAGCAAGTAATGGACTTGATGGCAGCAGTAGATAGTTACATACCGACCCCAGTAAGAGATAAAGAAAAGCCATTTTTACTTCCGATAGAGGATGTGTTTTCTATATCAGGTAGAGGAACAGTTGTAACAGGTAGAATAGAAAGAGGTCAGATAAAGACTGGAGAAGAAGTAGAGATAGTAGGAATTAAGGATACACAGAAGAGTGTAGTAACTGGAGTCGAGATGTTTAGGAAGATCTTGGACTACGGAGAAGCAGGAGATAACGTAGGTTGTTTGTTGAGAGGAACAAAGAAGGAAGATGTAGAAAGAGGCCAAGTGTTGGCTAAGCCGGGATCAATAACTCCCCACACAAAGTTTAAATCCCAAGTATATATATTAAGT
>JBAXXF010000039.1:0-8923 GCA_037128035.1 bacterium
CTATATAATAATTCAAAAAAAGAACTTTCACGCGAAAAGATAATGGCCCTAGGGTTCTTTGATGATGTGACATTCAATCAATACGTTCCAAAAGGCCCTGATGCAAAGCCAGATACCGTCAATATAGACATACAGATCAAGGAAAAATCGTCGACAGGGCAGTTCATGATCTCCGCTGGTTACAGTACTTATGAAGGCTTCATAACCATGCTTCAGGTCCAAGAAAATAACTTCATGGGCTACGGCCAGGTCGTTACATTAAGGGCCAACATAAGCAAGGTCGCAAAACTTTACTATTTGAGCTTCTATGATCCTTATTTCCTTGATTCAAATTGGGGATGGGGACTTGATGTATTTAGAGAAAGTAGACAGGCGCTTGGCTTTGAGACATATAGAACGGGCTTTGATACTAGGTTCAGTTATCCTTTCACGGATTTTACAAGGGGATATGTTACTTACAAACTTGAATATGCGACCACGACATGGATGAGTACCTTGAACGGGATCTTTGATCCTCGTGTTGAGAATGGATATGCAAGTTCGGTCACTTTTACCCTTGAACACGATAAAAGAAATGACAGACTTAGCCCTACAAAAGGTATTTATACCGCTTTATCTTCGGAAGTCGCAGGTCTTGGCGGTAATAAGAAGTTCATAAAGACTATTTTCGATAATAGGTTCTACAGAGGATTGTTCTGGAATACGATATTCAAAACAAGATTGTTGCTAGGTAACGTTGGAGGCTATGGGGACAAGACCCTTCCTTACAGCGAGAGGTTCCTAATGGGTGGTATAGACTCTCTTAGAGGCTATGAATACCTAACCTTGGGACCTAAGGTAACTGCCATAGACGGTTCACAGTTCGCGGTCGGTGGTAAGAACGAAGTCCTCTGGACCGCTGAGTGGGAATTCCCTATCGCGAACCAGGTCGGGATAAGAGGTGTTGTATTCGTTGATGCAGGAAACGCCTTTAACTCCTTTACTTCCGGTTTTACAACTGACGTCCCTTTAAGATCTAACTGGGGTATGGGTTTCCGCTGGTTGTCCCCTATGGGTCCCCTCAGATTTGAGTGGGGCGTACCTATAAACAGGCACACCAATGAAAGCGCTGTAGTCTTCCAGTTCATGATCGGCCCATCATTTTAACCCCATTTTAGCCTTGTTATGACAATAATTTGTGCTATTTCTATTGTGTTTCAAATTACGTAAGGAGGATCCAGATATGTTTAGAACATTTTTAACTACACTTTTAGTTGCGGTGATCTTTGTCGCAAAGGCAAATGCAGGCGGATACGCTAACGTTGACCTACAGCTAGCACTTGAAACAGTAAAGGACGGAGCTACAGCAAAGGCTAAGCTTGAAAAAGAATTCAAAGATAAGCAGAAGATGCTTCAGAATAGGGAAGAAGAAATAAAGAAAATGACAGCTGATTATCAGAAGAAACAGCTTGTCCTAACACCTGAAAAGAGAGCCCAGGAAGAGCAGACCATACAGAAAAAGATGGCTGATTACAGGGACCTTATGCAACAGTCCCAGGTCCAGATGCAGAAAAGAGAAGTTGAGCTTACAAAGCCTATCATCGATAACATGAGGGGCATACTTGCTGAGATAGCTGAAAAGGAAAAATATGACCTTGTATACGAAAAGAACCAGAGCGGTATCTTCTATGCAAAGGATGCTAAAGAGATCACTAGCGATCTTATAGAAAAATATAATTCTACAAGTAGTGAGGCTCCAGCTAAGGACAAAAAGAAAGAAAAGAAAAAATAATGAACGCCCTTGAGATAGCAGGATTATTAAAGTCCCAGCTTAGGGGTAACCCTAAAGCCTGGGCAGATAATGTAGACGACATAAAGGGGGGCAGAAAGAACTCTCTCTCCTTTGTGTCCGATTCTTCATACCTGAAATATGTACCACAGACCGATGCCAGCATATTATTGGTGCAGGATACTGTTGACACAGTTGAACTGGATTCAACGTTCCTAAATGGTGAAAAGGCTTATATCGTCGTAAAAGATGCATACAAGTCTTTCATTAAGATCATTTATAAGTTGATCCCTGAAATAGTTCAGCCATCGATACATCTGGCTCCTTATACAAAGATGATATCAGCATTTGCGAAAGTCTCAGATACGGCCACCATTTGCCCCAATGTTTTTATAGGTGAGAACGTGACTATCGGGGACAGAACGGTGCTCTATCCTGGCGTGGTCCTATTGAAGGATGTTACCGTAGGTGATGACACTGTCCTATATCCTAACGTCTCTGTTTATCAGAACTCTATCATTGGCAGCAGGGTAATCATCGGTGCCAGCACTGTAATAGGCTCTGATGGTTTTGGTTTTATAAAAGACGATGATGGGACAATGCTAAAGATCCCTCACATAGGTGGCGTAATAATAGAAGATGATGTGGAAATAGGCTCTAATACCAGCGTCGATAGAGGCACAATAGCTAATACAATAATAAGAAAAGGTACAAAGATAGATAATCTTGTTCAGATTGCACACAACTGCTTCGTAGGCGAGAACAACATACTTTGCGGAATGGTCGGACTTAGTGGAAGCACCGAGCTTGGTAATAACGTGATCATGGGAGCTGGAGCAGGAACTAAAGGTCATGTAAAAATAGGCGATAATTGTATAGTGACTGCGCGAACCAACGTGTCAAAGGACTTAAAACCAGGCAGTGAGGTAAAGGGTATGTATCCTGCCCGTCCTATTGCTGAAGAATTAAAAGTACAAATGTTGGTAGGTAAACTACCTGAGATATATGAGAGGCTGAAAAAGTTAGAGAAAGGGGGCAAAAATGGCTAGAGAGACGGTCAAGGCCGGAAAGAACTTTGATCTGGAAAAGATCAAGTCCATCCTTCCTCACAGAGAACCATTCCTTTTAATAGACTCTGTGGATGAGATAGTGGATGCAGAACCAGGCCAAAAAAAAGGTAGAAAGATATATTCGACCAAGAAGATAAAAGAAGATGAGTTCTATTTTAAAGGTCATTTCCCAGGTAACCCGGTAATGCCAGGCGTCTTAATGGTGGAGACAATGGCCCAAGTCGGGGCGTTCGGTATGTACGATCTAGAGGACCATGGACCTGATTATAAGGTCCTATTCCTCGGCGTAGATGCTGTAAGGTTCAGGAAGATCGTCACACCTGGTAGCACCATCAAAATAGAAGTAGAAGTACTTAATTATAAGCCAAGCAGGAGCAAGTTCCACGGTGTCATTCGTGATGCCGCAACAGGAGAGATCTGCTGCGAGGCCGACATGATAGCAGCAGCAGCGACAGCAGCTAATAAGGGGGAATTTTAATGTCACTCATACATCCAACAGCGATCATAGATAAGAACGCAAAAATAGGTAAGGACGTCGCGATAGGACCATATTGCATGGTTGGAGCCAATGTCGAACTTGGTGAAGGTACAAAACTAGAGGCTCACGTCGTTATAGATGGTCACACTACAATAGGTAAGGATAACAGGATAGCTCCTTTTGCATCAATAGGACAGCCTCCTCAGGACCTTAAATACAAAGGTGAACCTACAAAAGTAGTCATAGGTGATGGTAACCTGATAAGGGAATATGTAACAATAAACTGCGGAACAGTTAACGGGCATGGTGTTACAACCGTGGGTAATAACAATATGCTTATGGCATATTCGCATGTGGCACATGACTGCGTAGTAGGGAACAATGTGGTAATGGCCAACAACGTCGCCCTTGCAGGGCATGTTAAGATAGAGGATTATGTGGTCCTTGGTGGCTTTACAGGTGTTACACAATTTAACAGAGTAGGTAAACACGCTTTCATAGGCGCCTATTCACTTATACGTTTGGATTTTCCACCTTACTTTACAGGCAAAGGCCTTGATGAATTTAAAGTTCAGTCAGTAAATGCGATAGGACTTTCTAGACGTGGAGTATCGGACGAGGCAATAAGAAAGATAAAGAACGCTTATAAACTTCTGTATGTGAAAAAAGGTGTCGTCTTTAAGGACGCGATGATGGAACTTAAGGAAGAAGCTAAAAACAGCGATGAGATACTGTATCTTGTCAGTTTTATAGAATCTAGCAAAAGTGGAATAATAAGGTAGGGAGAGAACATGCTTAAAGCCGGTGTTATAGGTGTAGGACATCTTGGAAGATTTCACGCGCAAAAATATGCGGCTATAGAGGGTGTAGAACTGGTAGGGGTTTATGACCTTAGCCCAGAGAGAGCAAAGCTTGTTGCCGATGAGTGCAAAACAAAGTCATATTCAACGACGGCTGAACTTTTAAAAGATGTTGATATTGTGAGCATAGCAACTCCAGCTACCAATCATTTTGAATCTGCAAGCCAAGCCCTAGAAGCAGGTGTTCACTGCCTAATAGAAAAGCCATTCACACGCACCGTGGATGAAGCCAGAAAATTAATGGACATCGCAAAACGCAAGAACGTTAAGATACAGATAGGACATCTTGAAAGATTTAATACAGTAGTGGCTGAAGGCAATGCTTTATTAAAGAACCCACGTTTCATTGAAGCAAATCGTCTTGCTCCTTTTACCGCAAGAAGTACTGATATAGACGTTATACTAGACCTAATGATACACGATATAGACCTTGTTCTTGGCATAATGGGGCAGAACGAAGTTGTAGAGATAGACGCTATAGGCATACCGGTACTTACAGATAAAGTTGATATAGCACATGCAAAACTTGTGTTCGCTAATGGGGCAATGGCTAACCTTACTGCAAGCAGGATCTCGCACAAAGTCTTCAGAAAGATGAGAGTCTTCCAGCGTTTTAGCTACGTTGGCCTTGATTTCCAAAAAGGTGAGGTAGAGGTCTTTGAGAGAGTGGCAAAGGACGGCAAATACAGCATAGAAGGCAAAATGATGCCATTCGGTAATATAGATGCACTTAAAAAAGAGATCGAATCCTTTATAAAAGCGGTCAACGATAACACAGAACCGGTCGTTACAGCAATGGACGCCTTCAAGGCTATGGAAATAGCACACAAGATCATCGACAAGATAAATACAAGAATGGAAACGATATGAAACGTGTTTTGATAGTCGCTGGAGAGGCCTCTGCTGATATGCATGCGGCCAATCTTGTCCGCGCTATCTCTGGGATATCAAAAGATAAAATAGAGTTTAGCGGTCTTGGTGGTGACGAATTGATATCCACAGGAGCCTTCACTCCAGAATTCTATAACAGGGATTTTGCGGTCTTTGGGCTTTGGGAATTGGCAGGACATCTAAAAAAAATATACTCGGCTTTGAACCATTTTAAGAGGATGGCAAGCCTTGGTTCATATGATGCAGCAGTGCTTCTTGATTATCCGGATTTTAATATCAAACTTGCAAAGCATCTTACAAAGCTAGGTATCCCGGTAATATATTACATAAGCCCTCAGGTCTGGGTATGGCGTCAATCAAGGGCGTACAGCCTAGCCAGGAATAGCAGAGAGATACTTACTATCTTCCCTTTTGAAAAGGATTTTTATAAACAGAAGGGGATATCTGTACAATATGTTGGGCATCCGATACTGGATAAGATGTCATCCTATATGAGCAAAAGGGATATCAATGCTCTCAAAAAAGGATTTAAATTAGACGATAAGACAAAGACCATTGCAGTTCTTCCTGGCAGTAGATTGGGAGAGATAAAATATATACTGCCCGTGATGAAAGAAGCATGCCTGATAATAAAGAAAAAAATGGGCGATAAAGTACGGTTTATTCTGCCTGTGGCTCCAACGCTAAAGGAAGATGATATCTATTCTATATTGGGACAGGATGGCAAAGACCTGTTTGAGATAGTTAAGAACAGGACTTATGATGTCTATTCAATAGCTGATTATGCATTGTTGGCTTCCGGCACAGCGACTGTAGAAGCTGGTCTCTTTGAACTACCGATGACCATAGTCTATAAGGTCTCTGGGATCTCAGCTTTCTTGTTCAAGCATGTAATAAGATATAAAGACCCGATAGGTATGGTAAATCTGCTCCTGAATGAAAAAGTAGCACATGAATTTTTTCAAGAGGCTGCAGACCCAGAAAAGATAGCCGAAGATGTTATAAATAATCTAGAACAAAAAAAATATGCGCAGATCAAAGATAAACTTAAACCGCTGAAAGGAATATTGAATACAGGGGAAAGCCCTTCTAAAGTAGCGGCAAAGCAAGTGCTAAAGTATCTCTAGGCGGAGCAGATCAATGATAAGGACGTTTTTAAGTCTTCTATTCAGGATAGTAATAACGGTCAGAGAGTATCTATACTCGATCGGCGTACTTAGGTCCTATAAGGTCGATGCAAAGGTCATCTCTGTTGGTAACATTGCTGTAGGCGGTGCTGGCAAGACACCACTTGTGCTGCTCCTTAATGAGAGGCTAAGGAACAGAGGATATAAGACAGCAATACTTGAAAAAGGATATAAAAGTGGGCTACGCCATAATGAAATAGTGTTGGCAGAAAAAGGTAGGGACAGTTTAAGGGAAGATATTATAGGTGATGAACCTGCCATGATATGGGAGCAGATCCCCATGGGTACAAGGCTAGCTGTTTGCAACGATAAGACCAAAGCCGCTATAAGCGTAAAAAAAATGTGGCCAGACACCAATGCGATCATCATTGATGATGGCTTTCAGCATCTAAAACTAAAAAGGGACGTGGACATAGTCCTTATTGATGCCTCTTTAGGGATAAAAGACAAACTTGTTCCATTGGGAAAGTTAAGAGAACCCTATAGCTCATTAAAACGTGCTAACATCGTCCTCTTCACCAAATCAGATGGGATGACGGAAGAGGAAAAGGACGTCTTAAAGGACAAGGTCCTTGCTATAAATCCTGAACTCAAGGTCTTCTTCTCCGTAGTAAAATTCATAACGTCCATGCCAATAAAGGGAAAAAGGGTCTTCCCTGTGTCCGCTATATATAATCCGATACACTTCCATAGGAAAATAAAAGAAGCTGGTGCTGAGTTTGAAAAGCACATGTCCTTTCCAGATCATTATAAGTTCACTCAGTCGGTGTTTGATCAGATAATGAAAACAGCCAGTAGAGGCGGAGCAGAATATATTATAGTCACGAGCAAGGATTGGGGTAAAATCAAACCGTTCATAGGTGAGAACCACAACATCATAGAAGCATGGTATGAACACCAGATAAACAGTGAAGGGGAGTTCTTAAAGTGTTGCATGTAGTTCTTAAAATAGTCTTTCTTCCAGTAAGGTTGATGCCAAGAAGGCTTGAGCTCGTTTTTGGTGAGCTACTAGGCTGGGTACTGTATCATGTGGTTAGGTTCAAAAGGAACAACGTTAGGCGCAACCTCCTGATGGCTTACGAGACCGAACTCCGTGACGGGCGCATGGCGTTGAACGAGATAAAAAAAATAGAGAGAGAGAATTATAGTCACTATGGTCGCCTGGTCTTTGAGATACTCCACATTCCTTTTGATGCTTCACGTTTTGCAAAGAAGAATGTAAAAGTACACAATGTTGAACATCTAAAGAATGCCATATCCAAGAAAAAGGGAGTGTTCTTCCTTACAGCGCATACAGGTTACTGGGAGATCATGGGCGTTATGGGAATGAAGTACGATATCCCGCTTAATATAATAACAAAGTACCTGAGAATTAAGTTCTTTGACGATATCTGGGTCAAGAGCAGAGAATCGTATGGGATCAAATTGATAGATGAGGTTAGAAGCGCCAGAAGTGTACTTAAAGCATTACATAATGGCGAAGTAGTAGGAATGGTCCTGGACCAGTTCATGGGCCCTCCAATAGGCGAGCGTATACTGTTCTTTGGCAAGCCTGCATGGACGATCTCAAGTCTTGCATGGTTCGTACAAAAAACGGGTGCAGCAGTGGTCCCGGTTGTTAACTACAGAAAGAAAGATGGGACTTTTGACCTGGTACTTTATCCTGAGATAGATTTTGAGAAGGTTGGCAGTGATGATATGAACGTAAAGCACAATACACAGCGTTATAGTGATGTTGTTGAGGGCTTTGTCAGAAAATGTCCTGAGCAGTGGATATGGGTGCATAGACGCTGGAAAAGGGTAAAAGAGGATGATCAAAATATATAGAAGTTCTGTTTTCTACTTATCCCTTATATTGATCAGCATTTATTCGTGTGCCTCTTTACGCAAAGTGGATATGCAGGTGCCAACGGACATAGGTAGCAAAACACAGATCACAGAACTATCAAAAAAAGATAATGTTGAAGAAAAAGAATTGATGGTAGCTCATCATATGCTGAGTAGTGAACAGGCTCTTGAAGAGCAGGCGCTAAGCAAAGCTAAAAAGGCTTCCAAAAAAAATAAGATAGATAAAGAAGTAGTAACGAAAATAATAAAGAATCCATTCAAGGTAGGTGAGCAGATAACCTTGGACCTCTATTACATAGGGATACGAGCCGCTAGACTTACAATAGATACCCTGCCTCCTGTCACCGTAGACCATAAAAAAGCCTTCCATTTTAGAGGTACGGCAGAAACCTCATCTTTGATGAGGTATATATACAGGGTCTATGATGTCATAGATGAATATGTTGACTACACTGATATCGTCCCACTGCAGATGACCCTTAAAATGGATGAGACCAGACAAAATGTGTCTATGGCACTAATATACGACCATAAAAAAGCTAAGACCACATATTGGAAAAAAAGAATTGATGCCAAGGGCGAAGTAACTGAGATAAAAAGGGAAGATACCCTTATCCCCTATGCTCAAGATGTTTTCTCTTCGCTGTACTTTGTAAGGACACATGATCTAAAAGTAGGTGATAAGTTAAAATTCGTACTTCATGACAACGGTAAGAATTGGAACATGACCATTGATGTTGTTAAGAAAGAAAATATTTGGACAAGACTTGGTACTGTTGAGACCTTTCTTTTAATACCCTCTGTTGAGCGAGATGGAGAAA
>JBAXXF010000040.1:0-8848 GCA_037128035.1 bacterium
GTGTGAGTATGACCATAAACTCTTCACCGCCGTAACGGCAAGGAATATCTGTTGCACGGGAGGTCTTTCTTAGGATATCCGCCACGGACCTCAAGAGCATATCGCCCATAGGATGACCATTTATATCGTTATACTTCTTGAAATGATCTATATCGAAGAAGATAATAGATAGAGGGTGTTGGATACGTTTTGCGGTCTGTATCTCCAGCTCCAACCTTTCCTTGAAATACCTGTGGTTATACAAGCCGGTCAGACCATCCTTGATGGCAAGGTCTTTTACCTTCCTGTGCAATAGCGCCTTATCATAACTTATCTCAAGCTGGTTCAAGTACTGTTTCAATATCTTGTCATCACGCTCAGTAAGTGTGTTCTCGTCGGCAACTATCGTTACGCCAATAGGCGTGTCCCTTATTATCAAAGGGAAGGCCATGTATTTTGATGTGTTGAAGAGCTTAGTTACCAGCGTCTTTAATGACGGATGTTTTGCGATCCTGGACACAATGGACACGATATCCTTTTCACTTGCAGGTCCTAAGCTCATACCGATATTCTTAAAATCATTTATATCTTGTTCAGTATAAAGTTTATCAAGGTTGCGTCCTTTGATGTTACGCACTACCAGCGCGCTTTTGGCAGGATAGAACTTTAGGAAAAGACAGATCTTACCATTGACCAGTTCACTCAAATAACTAAGGAACGCATCAACGATCTCTTCCGGTTCCAGTAATACTATCAATTCCTGGCTGAACTTATATATGGCAGTTATTTCGTCGCTGATAGAGGTCAGCTCTTCATTTTTGTTCTTTATCTGTTCAAATAATTGTTTATTCTCCAATCTGAGATAGATCTTATCTATCACTCTCAAGATTATCGTTTTGACTTCCTGTAGGTCCTCAAAAGGTTTGTTAAGATAATCATGAACGCCTATCTTTATTGCCTGCGTAGCTGTTTCCAATGATGCGTGCGATGTCATGATGATAACTTCTATTTCATCGCTGAGCTCTTTTACCTTTGTGGCCAATTCCACACCGTTCATACCAGGCATTCTTATGTCGGTCATGACTATGTGAGGAAGATCGCCGTTGTTCATAAGGTCCATGGCTTCTTCACCGCTGGCAGCAGTGGTTACGTTGTAACCTTCTGATGTCAATGTTTCATAGAGGATGGATCGAATGCTATCCTCATCATCCACGACCATTATGTAAAAATCTTGAGGCGATGCCATTATCGCTAACTCCTTCTCTGCGGTCTGGAAATATTAATAGGGCCGGCTGAATCTTTATCAGATTTGCCGCCCGTTTCAAGCTTATTTGATGGCCTTGTAATGCTAGCTGATACCCCTGAGCTTGTTGCAGTGCTAACGGACGGTCTGCTTGGGGCTGCTGTCGGTATAGAAGGCTGTTGGTTGTGCTGCTGCAACAGCTTGATAAATAGTTGAGTTCTCTGGAACAGAGCTAGTTGCCGCAGGAGCTGCTGCTTGCGCAGGCTTTGGTGGCATCGGAGGCAAAGGTGGCATAGTTTGCTGTGCAGCCGCCGCATGCGTTGGAACGGCTTGTGCTACAGGCTGTACTGGGCTGCTAGGCTTTGCTTTAACAGGCGCCACTTCCTTTGGCATAGTTAACTTGCTAAGGTCTGCGATAGCCGCAGGGTCCTTGTAAGGCAACTGGATTATAAAGGTCGTGCCGAGGCCTTCCTTACTTTCTACATCAAGCACACCCTTGTGGTCCTTAACAATACCGTAGGAAACGCTAAGTCCAAGTCCTGTACCTTTTCCCGCAGGCTTTGTTGTAAAGAAAGGTTCAAAGATCCTTTTCTTCACGTCCTCTGGGATCCCCGTACCTGTATCCTCTATCTCTATCCTTGCATAACCGGTCTTACCCTGTTTTAGGCGCACGGTTATCTTCTTTTCTGGTCTAGTCTCCATAGCATGCTGAGCATTCAACATTATGTTCATCATTACTTGCTCTATCTGATTGGCACTACACATGACCTTAGGAAAACCATCAGGAACTTCTTGGAATATCTTTACGCCACCAGTTGTAAGCTGATGATCAACAAGTGCTATAGCACCTCTAACTACCGCGCTGATATCCTCTTCAACGAACTGTGTCTTTTCCTGTCTAGAGAACTTCATCAGGTTCTCTATGATCATTTTGCATCTCTTTGTCTCTTTTTCTATTATCTCCAAACTGTTATCTATATCCGGCGGGATCTGTCCGTACATTTTTGTCATCTTCTCTTTTGTAAGTTGTGCATGGCCCAATATACCAGTGAGCGGGTTCTTTACCTCGTGGGCAATACCTGCGCTTATCTGACCAAACGCGGACATCTTTTCTGATTGTATAAGGGCAGAATGTGCAGCGTTCAATTCCTGTTCTCTGTTGTAGAGCTCTGTTCCCATTTTACCAAAGCTGTTAGCAAGTTCTCCTATCTCATCCTTGGAATTAACGTCGACCTTTACAAGGAAATTACCTCTTGCGATCTCCCCTGTTACCTTTGCAAGTTTAAGCAATGGAGCACTCAGCGTCTTTGCAAAATACAGGCCAATAATGAGCGATATGAAAAACGCGAACAGTGTAGTTATTATGAAAACTTTCTTTAGTTTCTGAGCTTCTGAATATGCATCCTTTGACAATATTTTGGAAACTATCCCTATGTTGGAGCCTTTTATCTTAAAGATCGACCCTATGACCTCTTGATCATTCTCGTCCGTGTACTCGCTAGTCTTCTCGGTTATTATATCCGTGGAGAAAAAATCCTTGGATATGGCCAGGTTATATATGTTCTTTGTGAGCTGTGTCTTGTCAGGGTGCACAAGTATACGACCTTTGTTATCCACCAGATAATTAATGTATTTACTACCACTTTGAGTGCTAACCCCATCTTTGCTGGAAGACCCAGAGTCTATAGTTTTCATTATCAGGTTAGGAGATACAGCGGCTGCAAAGACATAAAGGCCTTGGTCGCCGGTAGCTTTAACGGGGAATGCATATATCAAAACATCACTCTGATAGTTAGGCAACTTAGTGATACCCAGATATTCATTGTTCTTGAACAGTGACTTAAAATCTATAGCTTTTTCTAATCCAGTGAAGTTGTCTTTAGTTAGGCTCTGCTTTTCATGGTACGTAGGATTTATGAAAAAACCCTGCTCACTTGGTGCTGAATATGGAGTATCAAAGAAATATTTTGTTATAGAAAGCAATTCTGGAGAACGCTCAAAAATAACGCTGGAACTGGAACGAAGAAGGTTCTCGTTCATCTGCGCCATCAGGACCTTCTCTTTTACAGCATCCAAGCGCTCTTGAATGACATCACTGATGTTCTTGGCGTACATCCTAGTATTAGCTTTAGCATTGTTGGACATGTCCTTTAAGGCTATCCTGTACGCCTGCCCTGATATCAACGCCACAGCGATGAATATAAGAAAGAACAGTAAGAGTACGAGCTTTGTGCGTATTGATAGTCTCATGCCGGGATATTATGCCCTTATTTCACGCATCTTGGCTTGTATATCATGTAAATGATATCTGATGCGTTTCTTGAATAGGCCCGTAGAATCCAAGAACTTGCAGCCAAACCCCTTTGGGAACTCTCCCCTCTTTTTTGGGTTTATCCAGACAGCTTCTCCGTCCGTATATAGAATTGAATTGTTAACCAAGATAAGTTCAAAGCTGTATTTATCACCAGGCTTTACACCGTTGTTATCAGTAGCTACGAATATGCCCGTCTCTGACACATCAAAACTGGTCGCATCAAAAAGTAGTTTATCTGTTTTGTATTCCTTAACTATTATTTTCATACCGTTGTAATAGAAGCGTGCAGCGCTTTCCCACCAACGTACCTTAGGATTAAAATAAGGGGCCTTAACCTCTTTTCTAACGAAGAATATTATGATCGCCATAAGCCCTACGTTGAACACTATGACTGTCCACAGCGGTAGAACTGTAAGCTTTGCTGCATAAAGGATGATATTGTTGAATATTAAGAACGCGGAATGAACTATCAAAAGATAATAGCCCCACTCCCTAACAGACCATATACCGTAACCGACTATCGGTGTAACGACGATCATGGTCAACGCGTGCCAATTGAGGGTCTGAGGTAAAAGACCGATGTTGTGAAAACCTATACTGTAGGCCCACATAAGCTGAAGAATGATAAAGATCGGAGACGCAAAATAAAGATACGCAAGCACTCTAATGAACGTTGGACGCTTTTTCATTTTTTCTTTCCCCCCGAATTATTAAGTCTAAGCGGATCAACTTTCTTTTCAGCCTGGTTGTTTATCCTAGAGAAATCCTTCATCGGTAGACTGACCTGAAAGTTCTCAAGTTCCCCGCGTGCTTTCAGATTATTGTATATCGTATGCCATACACAGTCCCTATCCCTGTACGTTTCACACTTACCATCAACAGATCCACTACACGGTCCGTTCATTAACGACTTAGCGCACAGCGTCTGAGGACAAAGGCCTCCTGTAACGCCAAGCACACAATCACCGCACATTGAACACTGTTGAAGAAAATGTCCGGCCCTTATCGTAGTTGCAAGAAATACTGTATTTACCGCTGGATAGATTATCTTCTCAGGATAAAGTTTTGCAAGTGTTTGGGTCCCGGCTCCGCAGGAAAACGACAATATAGCGTCACTTTTTTCTATGAGGTCCTTAACTGCTTTTAATTCTATTTTGACCTTGGATTGCATACAACCCTGAAAAGGGACGAACCATCCAAGCACTTCCTTCCCGGCAGCTTCTAGTGTTTCCGCCACCTTGGGGAGGTCCTCAAGCCCACCCACCCTACATGCCGTTGCACAGTCACCACAGCCGATAAGGAATATTTTCTTCTTCCCTTGAAGCAAGAGAAGCATTTCATCCATTGATTTATACTCAGAAACTATCATGACAATGATAATAGCATTAAGTGGGTATTGTTAAAAGATATTATTGGATTTCTATGTTGCAGTATCTCTGCGATAGTTTGTCTGTAACTTCTTTTAGCTCTATTTTCCTGCCAGCTTCCAAACTCATGGTAGTCATTTTTACGCCGCTCAGACCGCACGGCACTATCAAGGAAAAACCTTCAAGGGTATTGCAAACATTGAGGGCTATCCCATGCATGCTCACCCTCTCTGTAAGGTCAAAACCTATTGAGCAGAGCTTTTTACCTTGAACCCAGAGACCAGGTTTTTTGGGGTCAAACTCTGCTAAGATATTGAAGTCTTCTCTCAAACAATCCCTAATGACCCCAACTATCCTATCCACAAAGATCCTGACAGCTTTTGCTTTTAAAGGCATCACAAAATAGGCGACCAACTGCCCAGGCTCATGAACGGTAACGTCCCCACCACGGCTGACCTCCCTAACGTGATATCCCTTATTCTCCAGGAGCTTCCTGGGGAACAGCATATTGCTAGCCAGAGCATTCCTTCCAAGTGTTATTGCCGTTGGATCGTGTTCTAGAAAAAAAATAGTCCCGTTGCTTAGACCATCTTTTACACGCTGACGCTCCTCAAGCTGGATCTTTACAGCTGAATCATAATCTATTGGACCCAAATGTTTGATCTTGATCTCGTTCATAAAGTTTACATGACTTGTATTTCCAGCGAGTTCTCATCACCCTTTGTTACCTGGGCGTTACCTTCTGGAAAGCATTTTGATAATATATTACTCTGCACAGATGCCGCAGAGCCTCTTTTTTCGCCTTCAAAGACAAAACTACCTCTGCTCTGATATCTTTCTACAACATTGCTGTAACCAGCTATCTGTCTGCCTACTAGTATCTCTCTGATCTTGGCATATTTAGCGGAGTCCTTTAAGCCTTTTAGCGTCACTTGATAGTTAGACGCCTGGCGCTTGTCCCACTTATGAGTTAGCTGATATACTACGCTGTCCGCAACGGTCTTGCAAGCCCTTGCTCTGCTGACAGTGCGCGCTTCATCACTTGTAGCAGCGACACCGGTCTCCTGTGCTCTTTTTGCCGCAATTACTTTGCCTGTATCAGTGGATAGGACCTGTAATGATAGGTTAGTGTCGCAAGTAGTTTGATTAAGTTCTTCTTTCCTCTTGCACGTCGTCCAAACATAGCCTGTAGAGACAAGCCCTGTATTGAATGCCTGACCCAGTTTTACAAGTTCAGGTGCCTTTAGGTCCATATATCTATATGACTCAGGCACGTTGGATGAAAGCTCGTTCGAATATGGGTCCACAAGGTTGAAATTATGTTGAGCAAAATATTTTGATAGCGCTTTTTCTATGTCAGAGAATGATTTTTTTGTTACTAGACCACCCTTAGAAGCGTCACCCCACCAAAATTGTCCCTGACCTTCTGAGGAGGTCCTTTCCACTATGAGAGGGAGCACTGTGGAGATCTTCTCTCCGCTCAAAGATATACCGCTTTCCGCCATTAGCTCTTTTATCGCAGACACATCAACAGTAACCTGGACCCTTACGTCCATGGAATCAACGTCAGTGTTCTCTTTTTGGAAGATGATCTTTGAACTTGATATAAAACCAGAGGCTTTCTTGTATATTTTGTTGAGCTTTGTTTCATTAGCCTTTATTGCATCCTCACTGTACATGTTGGCCAAAACCGTCTTCAAGGCAGATTCGTAGGCATTGTTCAAAGCCTCTTCCTTTGCTTTTGATGGGTTCCCTTCTATCATGGCAGTGCCGTCAGCGACTATTGGTTCTTCCGCTCTTAGATCGGTAACGCAAAGACACAGAATAGCTAGGACCAAAAATATCCTTAAACACCTAATGACCATTTTACGGTAACCTCCCTTCCTATCATCTCTTTTATCTTTGAACATGCTGTCGTGCAATCATTTAAACTTCCTTTCCCAACATCCAGAACTATAGAGCCTTCATTAGGGAAAACTAATTCCATATTCAGCGGAACAAAACCAGAGTTCTTTGGTAATGCATTGCATATGTTGCCCATAACGTCCCTGGAGATATGGTCTCCCCTGGTCCTTATGTCCAATATAAAATCCTTTTCTTCCAAAAGTTTTATCCTTTCCACCATTATCTTGTTAACACCAGAGTCGTTAGAAAGTTTTCCAAAACAAAGCACCGGCGTAGATCCCATACCAGGGACTTTCTGTATTTCCTTGTAGGCATCCTTGAACGCTACCACTTCTATACTTCCGGTCTTATCCTCCAGCGTATAGATACCCATGGTGTAGCCTGTCTTTGTTACTATCTCTTTTGCTAGGGTCATTACGCCCGCAGCAATGATACTGCTTTCAGGAGGAACATGTTGGAACGAGTAAATATCAGGAACACCAGAGCAACGCAGAGCACTGTCGTACATGTCCAAAGGATGACTTGAAATATAAAAACCTATTACTTCTTTTTCATACTGAAGCTGTTCCTGTGTATCCCACGGAGCGGCGTTCATATCCACCATTTCCTCGCTGTAATTGCAGGTAGTAGAGGCATCGCCAAAAAGGTTACACTGCCCAGATTCTATCTCTCTTTTTATGTCGATCGCATAGTTCATCACACGATCAAGATTGTTGAAAAGTATACCCCTGTTGATCCCATAAGAATCAAAGGCTCCAGCCTTTATAAGGTGCTCCAAGGTTTTCTTATTGACCCTTCTGGTATCAACTCTACAGCAAAAATCCACAAGGCCTTTGTAGAGGTTGCCTGCGGCCCTTTCCTCAAGGATATTATCTATCGCTGATGTCCCTATATTCTTTATACCACCAAAGCCAAATCTGATGTTCTTTCCCCTTGGTTCAAAATCATAAAAACTCTCATTTACGTCGGGTGCAAGGATCTTAATACCGTGAGCTATAGCATCACTGATGTATAGATTTGCGGAATCAACGTCCTTTCCCATCTTTGATGTAAGTAACGCTGACAGGAACTCAGCTGAATAATAATTTTTTAGATACGCCGTCTTATATGCGGTCAACGCATAAACAGCGGCATGTGCCTTGTTAAAACCATATTCGGCGAATTTCGCCATGAGGTCAAAGACCTCTTCTGCCTTCTTAGGGTCATGTCCTTTCTCTTTTGCTCCAGCAATGAACCTTTCCTTTTGTTTGGCCATTTCTGCAGGTTTTTTCTTACCCATGGCTCGTCTTAAAAGGTCAGCCTCACCCAGTGAATAACCCGCCAAGGTAGAAGCTATCCTTTGGACCTGCTCCTGGTACACGATAATACCGTAGGTCTCCTTAAGGACGTATTCCAATTCCTTGAAAGGATATTCTATTGCCTCTCTACCGTGCTTTCTGTTTATGAATTGGTCGACCATTCCGCCGCCCAAAGGGCCCGGTCTGTACAGTGCGTTGACCGCTATTATGTCCTCAAAACAGTCAGGAACAAGATCCCTGAGTAGTTTCTGCATTCCAGAGGATTCAAGCTGGAAGATGCCTATCGTGTCCCCACGACCAAGCATTTCGTATATCTTTGGATCATCAAGTTCAATGTCATCAAGATCAAAGTCCGCCTTTTTGAACTTTTTTATGTAGTTCACAGCGTCGCTCATTATGGTAAGTGTTTCTATCGCCAAAAGGTCGAATTTAACAAGACCGACCTCTTCAATATCCTTCATGTCAAATTGAGTTGCAATGACACCGTCACCAGCAGGGATAAGAGGCACTATATCAACAACAGGTATGCTTGATATGATAACACCACCGGCATGAACACCGATGTTCCTTACAGACCCTTCTACCGCACACGCTAGCTCTATTAACTTTTTATTTTTTATTTCCGGAGGCACATCGCTATCCAGAACATCCCTGTAGATATTCTTATATAATTCTCCAAGAAGAAAAACGCCCTTAGTTGCAGAGTCCCTATCCCCGTGATTCAACATCTCCTGGTATGCAT
>JBAXXF010000041.1:0-8619 GCA_037128035.1 bacterium
ACTTTTCTTTTGGTCGGGGCGATCCGATTTGAACGGACGACCACTTGCCCCCCAGACAAGTGCGCTAACCGGGCTGCGCTACGCCCCGACTATAAGACATAAAAACTACAATAGGCTTCCTGTAACATCAACATTCAAAGAAGTTCCCTCACTGATAGAAACCTGCTTTGGCTTTGCTCCAATATTGAAATTCAACTTCTTAAGATCAATAGATTTCAACGTCTGGTTTTCATATGTACGATAATACATAACCTTATTGCTTAGGTCCTTTATCAACACCCATTGAGCATAACCATATAAGTTATTTGCTTCTTTTATAGCACCCATAGGGATATCTATTGAGTTCAACAGATGTCCTGCAAGTATTACAGCGCCAGCAGCGTTTTTGGTAGGGAGAGCAGAAGTAACACTCCATGCCAGTCTAACAAAACGTGACGGAGGGGTCCAGTCCCCAGGCATACCCAAAAAGCCGCTGCCTACACCGGCAGGTCTGACCTTTTGACCATTCAGACTAATTTCTTTTTTATCGTGTGCATCAAGGTTGATGTAGTTTGAAAGATTAGTCAGTTGCCAGCTAAATTCTGGCATATTCGTCATAACTCCAAGTGGGTTGTCATATATTTTTGTTTCACCATTTATGAACTCAACTACTATGTTGTGGCCTTTAGCGTCGTGTATAGCAAGATGAAAGCCTAAAACGCCTCCTAACTCCTTTACAGGCTCCGCCAATACCCTTATGTTGTTGAATTCTTTTTTTACATCTTCAACATTATCAAAGTTACCAAGTAGGTATGCGCATATCTGGGTTAACGGAATGGATTTTTTACCTTTAACAGGTGTTTGGTATTTAGCTTCGCTGAACATTAAAGCTCCAACGGATAGACCCTTTTCATTCATACCGTCCGAGGTCAGGTCAGCCCTACCAACACCATCCACGCCAAGGTAACCGTATTTATTATTGGCGCTTCTTGGGATCACCCATATTCTGGACTTAAGGTCTATTGGGAATTCCATTGAACGACCTGTTACAATGGTTCCATCCTTAGCCTTTACTTGAAAATCCGAACACGCAAAACTTTTGTCACAAAGAAGTAAAAGAGCAAAACACAATGTCACAGTTACCAATACTTTCATTAAGCCCTCCTTTTTTCTGGGAACAGCAGTGTTATTACCGCCCTGATACCCCAACTTGGTCCGCCAAATGGACTTTTTGCATAATATATTCCAGATACACCTGCACTTATCAACTGTCCATGTACAGGTATTATCTGGCTGATACCCCCTATGAACGGCACTGACCAGCTTGCCACTTTCCAATCATAATTAGTTTCTGAAGAGAAAGAAAAGGAAAATCCTTTTTTGCCGGAGTGTGCAATGAACGGTTGCATATATGTAGCACTTATATTTTTGCGATCTGAGTTACCTGCATATGAGATCAAATGGTTCGCAAGCATTCCCATAGTCCAAGGCCCTCTTTGTGTAAGAGCAACAGCGCTAGGACCTATGGCCCATTTTTGATAACCAAGGAGATTATCCGTTGCTGTTGGTAAAAGCAAGACTGGCCCTATGCCCCAGATGATGCCACACGAGCTCGGCGCTTTAGGTGAGAAAAAAAGTTCTAGTTGAATGTCACTTAAGCCGGTCTGACTGGTATGACCAATAGCATTATGTTGGCTGATGATCGGGATTATTGGTCTGAATATCAGATTCCAATCATCATTTATAGACGTTGGTATTACAGGTTGGAATCTAAGTGTATAGCGCGAACCTTTATTATCAGGCCCCAATCCATATTCAAAATTATTTTGGAAGGGGACACTAATAAGAGAAGCAACAGGGTTTTGTAATTGCTTAGCTACTTCCTGTGTGTCTGTTGCTGTATTTGTTCCTGGTTCATTTGTTTCAGTAGCATGCAATGCCTGCCCAAAAATTAGAGCAAGCATAACGACGTAAAAATGAATGACCAGCATCCTCTTCATACAAAAAGGCCTACTTGTTTATCTTGGCAGGTGCTAATTGAAGCATCATTTTTCTGCCTTCTAGTTTTGCATCGGACTCTATTATCGCAAATGGAGCGGTAGCTTCTTTTATCCTAGCTAACAAAGCATTTCCCATCTCCATGTGGGTAAGTTCCCTTCCCCTGAAGACGATGCATATCCTTACCTTGTCTCCATCCTCGATAAAGCGCTCTATATGCTTTACCTTAAAATCAAAATCGTGTTTGTCGATGTTAGGCCTGAACTGAACTTCCTTTATCTCCACCACGATCTGTTTCTTTTTGGCTTCCTGTTGTTTCTTTTTCAATTCATACTTATATTTTCCGTAATCCACCAGTTTTGCCACTATCGGCTTACTGTTTGGATCCAATTCCATAAGGTCCAGTCCTTTCTCTCTGGCCATCTGCATAGCGTCTCTGGTTTGCATAACGCCAAGCATCTGCCCTGTTTCATCAATGAGCCTTACCTCATGGTCCCTGATAGCCTCGTTCCTTCTTGGTCCTTTGTCTTCTCTTTTAAATTTTCCTTCAAATGCCATAAGTGGTTGCTGTAGCCTCCTTTTTATTTGATCTTAACTGGTATCTCCGCTATTACCTGCGAATCTTTCTTAACTACTATCTTTGTACTCTTAGTGACCGTCAAAAGTTTTCCAACATCATTAGCTGTCCCTAGCCCCAACACATCAGCTGTAATACCTCTAGGGTAATTGGTCTCGACTATCTTTATCTTGATCTGCGCTTTTCTAGGAACATAAAGGGTATCTTTCCCAGTCAAAAGCCTATACCTTCCATTAACTTTTACCAGCATGTATTTCAATATAGGCGGAGCGACGTTCACGGAAGGGTTCTCTAGTTCTATCCCCATCTGGGCCATGAACTCATTAATGACCATCGTGTGCATCTCTATCTTAAGCTCAAGATCATCGATATTCTTAGATGTCTCTACGCCGAATGCAGGTATGCCTGCCGTATAGAGAGCATAATAAGTGGCAGACTCTTTTTGACCGGCATGGGTTGAATCTTTTGATGCTGTATTATGGTTACTGAAGCTAAAACGATACTCAGGCTCCTCTATGTTCTCATTAACTGCCTCTATCACTTTTTCCGCCATGTCCTGCAACCTAAGGTCGCAGTCACATTTTGGAGAATGATACACATCAGTATCAGCTATTATAGATTGCCCGAACCTGTTAGGGTTGTGCATGTCATCTACATACACAGGAGAATAGAATCCCGAACCTTCATGAAGGTTCAGCAAAAAGTCTGATTCATCTATTAGCCCCTTGAGCACTGTTACTACTTCATCCTCGTACATTTCAGGTTTAGATTTGTCAAAGCGCCTGTTCTCATCATCATTTATCTGGCGTTTATTCTTCACTATGGAAAGGAAATTAGCCCTTGGCACCACTATTATATTACCCTTCTTAAGTCTTACATCTGCATACATATCCGCACTTATATAGCCACCAGGCTCGTCACCGTGGATGCCGCCCATTATCATAAGTGTCGGGCCACTTTTCCTGCCGTGTATCTTAAAAACATTAAGCTCATGGTCCGTCTTTTCAAAATATACCTTATGTTCAAAACGCTTATTATCATCGCTGGAACTTAAGAGACCAATGCTCATTATTATGGCTAATATAAAGGTCATAGTTTCTTCTCTTTAAGCACCGTCATATTGTACATTAAGAAAAGCAGAGCCCAGACAGAGATGGCATAATTGACCATCATGAGCCTTATATTGTAGTAGTCAAAGACGCCTGCAGAGATTATCCCAAAGCCCAGGCCTAGGAAGATCAAAGAGAGTAACCTGAACATATTATCTAAGGAGATAAAGAACCTGTACCAATATATTGTTCCAAGTATCAATATCGATGAAAGGCCAGCCCAAACAAGGTAGAATACCAAGATCCTACTGTCCGATATGTAGTTCATGAACAGCGTCCATGATAACACAAGTATAAATAATGTTCCCATGCCCCACAGGAACATCCTATCCATCTGAGCTTTCCTACAGATGAACCATCCCACCACAATGCCTGTGGTCAGACCAAGAAAGAACATAGAGAACATTGAGGAAAAGCTTGTGTGCAGGTCAACGAACATTCTCTGATGATAAAGGACTATTGTACTGAATATCTCGCCCAATATAGTGAACATTATTATTGTGTTTATAGAGTGGACCCATGTGTTAACAGAGAAGGTCCTTAGGTTAAGGGAAAAATACATTACAAGGAACAAAACGAACCCAGCCACTGAGGACCAGATCAGAAAATCCTTATTGATCGAGCTCTTATCAAAGCTGGCACTATCCATGGCACCAAAATAATTCGACACTACAGCCCTATTGTTCTCAAAGTAGGTCTTTATCCTGGAATAATCTCCCTCCACCCCTATTTCCAAAAATCTGTACTTAAGCGTAGAAGGATCTGAAGTCACATTGCCCGGATCATCCGACGCTATTATGAAGTTTATATCGTTGGTGGTTTTTAAATATGAGACGTTCCTGAACATCCCATCTATGTTATTCCTTATAACGCTCTCTACCCCGACCGGAAATAATCTTGATGTAACAACGATGAGAGAGCCAACAGTAATGTGCTTTCTCATGAATTCAAATTGTTTTTTGTTTATGTATGAGAAAGAACCAGCACCTTTTATGTTAGGTGGGAACAGGTAAACAATATTGTAGTCGCTTAAAAGCTCTGAGTTCTTATTTATTATCTTTATCTTTTCGAACATTTGATCGTGTATAAAGTTCGACCAGAAGGCAGGATACAACTTGTCCACCGGCATATAATGTATCTCTATATTGTTCGGAAGTTTATTTAGGACACTGGTAAGCCCCACTGGTATATCTCCCACCACTAGGATACTTTTCATCGGTTCCTTTTGTTGAGTAAGAGAATAATAAAAACTCAATTCATGATCTTCATTCAAAGGATATGTATAGACGATAGGTGTTCCATTCTCTACAAAAGAAAAACTTTCTTTTGAATCGTTATTGCTCAAGAACACATCGATCTTCCTGGTAAGTGTTTGATATGAATCAACGTAGTCATACCCTGGACCAAGCTTTTCTGCTGTGTTCTGCCATCTGAACCTTTCCAGTTGATCCAACAAAACACCAAAGTTCAAAGGGTACATGATCGCTACAAAGGCTATTACGGTCGCTATAATGAAAGAATATCTTCTTTCCTTGAACATGCCGAAAAAACCTACAGCATACGAGCCGATGAACACACAGAAGATAAGAAAGACTATCCTTACTGCATAGATTATATAGAGAGGCTCTCCTGAATACATCCTGTTCAACGGTCCACTTAGGACCACCCCTATGAAGAAATAAAGGAAGACGCTCACGCCTCCTTCTCGTTTCCACAGAGACAAGAACATAAAAAGTAGAAGTCCAAGTGCCAAGTATATAGGTATGAACAGATAAAGAGCCATCTGAGGATACGCATGTATAAAGATGCTTCCTACATATAGGACAAAAAACAATCCAAGCCCGGTATATACGAACACAGGAAAACTAACTAATTTGCGAACTCTCTTGAACAAAAGGAATACCATTCCCCATATAAAAAGGAATGATCCCGTAAGGAACAAATAATACGTTCCTTTCAACGGCGTTATTTCATAAAAGAATTGGACGGTAAATGAAAGATACAAAAATGCAAGAGCTCCAAACCCTGCGCAAAGCAGTTGGAACAGCAAGTTACCTATCTGATATTTTGATATCAGTTTTCTATTATTTGATGATGTCATTGTTTAGTTTTTTAAGGTCTTTTCTTATATCGTTCAGTTCTTCTCTAATTATGAAGAGAAGTTCCCTAGGCACCGTCTTGGAGTTGGAGTCGTTAGCTACAGTCTGAAGCTCTTTTAATTTCTTTTTTGCGCCCGTAATATTATAGCCCTCTGAATGAAGAAGTTTTTTTATGGAAGTAAAAATATCTATATCTTTAGTGGAATAAAGGTTGTGACCACCACTGCTCTTTTGTGGGTGTATGAAATTCTTGAACTCAGTTTCCCAATATCTCACAACGTGAACCTTAAGCTCAAGAGATCTGGCAACATCGCCGATCCTATACCTCTTGTCAGTATTTATCATTTCCCCAGATCTTTATTAACGGAGTCCCTTAAAACCTGAGATGGTTTAAATGTTAGGACCCTTCTTGCTGATATTTCTATCGATTCTCCAGTTTGTGGATTTCTACCCACTCTGGATTTTTTTGTTCTTACAACAAAATTACCGAAGCCGGAGATCTTAACACTCTCGCCTTCTGTAAGGATATTCTTAATAACTTCGAACAGCTTTTCAACAAGATCGGATGAATCTTTTTTTGTTCCACCCATCTGTTCGAAAATCTTGTTAACCAAATCTGCTTTCGTCATACCAAATCCTCCTAAACGTCTATGTCCTCATATTTATTAGAAATTCTTTCTTTAGTCCATCAATAATTTTAGACATTGCCTCATCCACCTCTGGATCGGACAATGTCCTCTCAGGGTTCCCAAAGACAAAGTAGTATGCCATGCTTTTCTGGCCCTCAGAGATACCTTTCCCTGTATACAGGTCAAAGACCCCGTAGTCCATGAGGTTCTGTACCCTGGCTTTCTTCAGGTATGAGCATATTTGGGCGTCTTTTACTTCCGTTGAGACCAAAAATGAAAGATCGCGCCTTACGGACGGGAATTTTGGTAGTTCTTTACCGGACAACCCAGCATTAGCAACCTGTTTTAGGGCTTCAAAGGATATCTCAAAAAGATAGACATCAGCATCCCCAAGATCGAATTTACCTGCAAGGTCTGGGTGTACCTTACCTATAAAGCCACAATCCCTGCCACAGCACTTGATCATGCTGGAGGCTCCAGGATGCAAATATTTTACTTTTTCAGGGTTTACATCAACAAACTCAAAGCTTGGGACCCTTAGCCCGCTTAGAAGAGCCGTGACCTCACCTTTAATTGCATAGAAGTCATTCTTTTCTATTTTGGTGCCTCTCGTCCAGTCAGCCGTCTCTACGGCCTTACCTGTACATGCGCCACAGATATATTCTCTTTCCAGTGCAACAGTTTCAGAAGGTGATGGTCTTTGGCCAGAAGCCTTTTTGGACGTATAGGTCTTGCCTATCTCAAATAGTTTGAGGTCCATGTTCCTGTGATTGAAATTATATCTTACGGACTCAAGCATAGAGGTAACAAGGCTGGCCCTCATTACTTTCATGGTCTCTATGATAGGGTTCTTTAGTTTTAGGACTTCATCATCATTATAACCTAGCATTGCATGATAGCTCTCAGGAACAAAGCTGTAGGTGATGGTCTCAAGATAACCCAAACCCTTTAAAGTGTTCCTCGCATTATTCTTAAGCCTTTCATCCTCTCCACCGTCGTTAAATTCAGGAGAAAGGGTTGTTGAAGGAAGTTCTGCTGGTATCTTATCAAACCCATTAAGACGCGCTATCTCTTCATATATATCCGCGTTCATGCTTATATCATTTCTGAACGCTGGAGCTGTCACTTTTAGTGTCGTGCCACTTTTGGTAATAGTGAACCCTATGGGAGTCAACAGTTTTTCTATATCGCTGTCCGTTACATCAATGCCGAGGAAATCAGATGATGATTTTGCACTAAGTTCTATTGAATGGCTTGGCCTTTTGTTGACCACAACATCCACAGCATCGTAAATCTCTTTTGCATCAGCAAGTTCTTTGAACAGAGCAGTGGTCCTCTCCATTATCTTTGGCATAAAATCAAGATCGACACCTCTTTCGAACCTATGAGAGGAATCCGTTGATATGCCGTGGTATTTTGCTGTAAGCCTTATTGCAGATGGAGCAAAACAAGCGCATTCAATGACTATGTCCTGTGTGTCATCAGCGACTCCAGACTCATCCCCACCCATTACACCTGCAATTGCCAGTGTTTTTTTGTCATCTGTTATCATCATGTCGGAGGCTCTTAACTTCTTTTCTGTTCCATCTAACAATTTTATCTTTTCTCCGTCATGCGCAGAGCGGACTATTATTTTTGAATTTGAAATGTGTCTAAGGTCAAAAGCATGTAGAGGATGACCTGTCTCGAACATTACATAATTGGTTATATCAACTATGTTATTTATTGGTCTCAATCCCACAGCTTCTAATCTTCTGATCATCCAATCAGGAGATGGCTTTATCTTAACGCCCTTTATCAATCTTCCTATATATCTGTAGCAACGATCATCCTTTATTTCTACGGCAAGTCCGCCGTTACCTTTTGCTGTCGCTTTAACTTCGTCCACTGAATAGTTCATCTTTTGCCCAAGTATGGCGGAAACTTCTCTTGCTATACCTATATAACCAAGTACATCGCCCCTGTTAGGAGGAGTAGCCACCGTGATAAACACATCGTCCATAGACAGGACTTTGGTCACCTGCAAGCCTGGCTCTGCGTTCTCTGGCAATATTATTATTCCTTCGCTTTCCTTTGCAAGGCCTAGTTCAGTTTCTGAACAACACATGCCGCTGGATTCAACACCTCTGATCTTTGATTTTTTTATTACAAGCCCGTTAGGTAGCTCTGCGCCCACTAAGGACACGGCGACTTTATCACCGGCCTTCATGTTGCTCGCACCGCAGACT
>JBAXXF010000042.1:0-8538 GCA_037128035.1 bacterium
TTCATACGGTTAGTAGTTTGCAAGTTGTATGCCAGAACGCAACAATTAACTATATGTTTTTATTACACTTTTACGCCAAGTTTTTATCACTTTTAAAACAAGCCTCAAACACTGTAAAAAACTTTTACAGCTGACATAAAAACCTGCATGCATTATATTGCATAAACTTTGTAAGAATACGGGAGGGAAAAATGGAAACATCAGAAAAAATATTAATAGGCATTTTAGAATTGAGCGAAGCAAAAGAGCTTTCAGACAAACTTGAAGTAAAAGGTGTTGAAATAGCAATTAAACACAACGAACAAACGTGCACAAAAGGCTGTGTTGTAAAAGTAGAAGTTTGGGCACAAGAAAACGACATCCCTGCAATTGCAGAAACGATTAGAGAAGAAAAAATGAAAACACTTGATAACGAAGGTCTTGATATAGATAAAAGTTTATTGGACCACGTTTTCGACGAAGATGCGACAACAGCAACTTGTCCTGCATGCGGAACATCCTTTTCAACTAAGTTGAAAGAATGCCCCGAATGCGGACTGGTTTTCTTTAACGAATAATATCTTAGCCCAATATCTCTTTAAGGTCCTGAGCTGGCGTCGTAATAGGCTTTATCCCGTAATTCTCAACTAAGAAATTAAGTGTAGTTGGAGTTAAGAAAGCTGGAAGGCTTGGACCTATTTTTATGTTCTTTATACCAACATGAAGCAGTGTAAGTAGGACCACGATAGCCTTCTGCTCATACCAGGAGAGTATCAAAGAAAGTGGAAGACTATTAACGTCAGTGTTAAAAGCAGCTGCTAACGCTACAGCTATTTGTATAGCAGAGTATGAATCATTGCACTGACCTATATCTAACAACCGTGGTATTCCCTCTATATCGCCAAACTCAAGCTTATTGAATCGATACTTTCCACAAGCCAACGTTAATATAACGCTATCCTTTGGAACAGATTCAGCGAATTCCGTGTAGTAATTCCTTCCAGGTTTTGCACCATCACAGCCACCTATCAAGAAGAAATGTTTTATTTTACCAGCCTTAACAGCATCTATAACTTTGCCAGCCACGCCCATAACGGCGTTATGTCCAAAACCAACTGTTATATATTTCTCTGGCTCATCATGTTCAAAACCTTTTTCATTAAGGGCGGCTTTTATAACCGGTGAAAAATCTTTTTTATCTACATGTGTTATCCCAGGGAACTGAACAAGCCCAGTGTTGAAGATCCTATCCTTGTAAGTATTAGTTGGTCTCTGAAGACAGTTAGTTGTCATTAGTATTGAGCCAGGGAATGCGGCAAATTCCTTCTGCTGGTCCTGCCATGCGCCGCCGTAATTACCAGCAAGGTGTTTATATTTTTTGAGCCCTGGATATCCGTTACACGGTAACATCTCTCCATGTGTATAAACGTTAATACCTTTCCCCTCTGTTTGTTTCAAAAGCTCTTCAAGGTCCAAGAGATCATGCCCTGATACTAAGATAGCCTTACCTTTTATCGGCGTAATTCGTACTTTTGTTGGCACAGGATCGCCATATGTTTGTGTGTTGGCCTTATCTAGTAGTGCCATAACATCAAGGTTTACAGCTCCTACACGATCTACCATCTTTATGTGTTCATTAAGATCATGTTTTTCATTAAGGAGAGAAAGTGCTTCATGAAAGAAGGCATAGACATTGTCGTCATCCAGACCAAGTATGTGAGCGTGGTCCATGTATGCGGCCATCCCCTTTAGACCATAAGTTATAAGTTCCTTAAGGCTTGTTATGTCGTCGGTTTTATCATTCTTTTTTGTAGCCCATTCAGTTGATATTTTGCTTCCAAAAGTTTCAAGCTCACTAAGCGTCTTTGGGAAGTTCATTGCGGCAGGACCAGTCAAGGTGGGACCAGAATATTTTGCTTTTAGCGTATCTCTGAGCTGCATTCCCTTGTTAATAAACGCGGATATCGTCTCAGGATCGAAGTTAACATTGGTAACTGTGGTAAAAAGAGCTTCCATAACAAAGATGTCAGCCTGTTTATCCTTTATACCTTTTTTTCTGAGCTCATGAGCGTATTGCGAAACACCCATAGTAACTTTTAAAAGGGTGTCCTGAAGATCAGCGGTCTTTGGATCCTTCCCGCAGACTCCAGAAACATTACAACCAGTACCTTTGGCGGTCTGTTCACATTGATAACAAAACATAGTGTCCTCCTTAAAATTATATACTAGTACTTAATCTCTTTGATGTCACACACATTACCGTCAAGGCTTACTGTGTGTTCCTCTAGCAAAATGTCATCTCTTCCTGAAAGTTTAGCAGCTTCAGTTACTATTGAACTTAAGCCCTTACAGCACGGAACGTCCATTATGATCACTTTAACTCTTGGTGTATTAGCTGTTCTAAATATCTCAGAAAGTTTTTCTACATAGCCTTCCGTTCTATCCAATTTGGGGCAAGCTATAACGACCTGATTATCCTTTATATACCTTGAATGGATCTTATCAGAAGCTACAGGAGAGCAAGTGCTCAAAACAACAAGGGCAGAGTTCTGAAAGCAAGATGCTGATGGGTTTACAAGATGAAGCTGTAGAGGCCACTGCCTTACTTCTGGTCCGCCAGTCTTATGAGCCTGGAGCGACGGGCAGTTGCACTTGGAGACAGAAGAGATTTCTTTTTCAACGATCTTCAACGCGCCTGTTGGACAATCACCTATGCAATTACCGATTCCATCGCAAAAATCCTCTTTAACAAGTTTTGCTTTTCCATTTATTATTTGTAGTGCGCCCTCTACACACGTGGTTACACAATTACCGCAGCCTACGCAAAGGTCCTCATCTATCTGTATTATTTTTTTCTTCATACTGTGTTGCCTCCGTATTGAGCTCTAACTTTCAATACAGTTGTAACACCATTAGGGCAATCAGGCCTTGACCTAAGTCAAGGAATCAGGAACTTTAGACCAGGGACTTTAACCCCTTGATATCCTTTACAATAATTTCCTTACCGAGGGTCTCTATGTAAGCTTTCTTTTTTAGATCAGCAAGAGCGCGTGATAATGTTTCCGGTATGGTCCCAAGAGAGGATGAAAGCTCTTTTTTGGTCATAGAAAGTATGCATTTAGGCTTTGATGAATTTTTATCGATATTGCTAAGTATGTATTTTGCTAGTCGCTGTTTTATATTGGAGCCAGAAAGGTCTTCCACCTGCTTAACAAATTCCCTAAGTCTTTTGGAATAGGCCGACATGAACTTTAAGGAGAGCTTGGGTCTTTTCAATATGAGAGCTATAAAAGCATCCCTTGGTATATAGACGACCAATGTATCCTCAAGCGCAGCACATGACGCAGGGAATCTCTTTTCATTGAACATTGCTGCCTCTGCAACAAGTTCACCAGGTCCATTCACGTGGATCGAATACTCAATACCTTTTTCATTTATTTTAAAGATCTTCACCCTACCGTGAGCAACTACAAAAAATGAGTTTGCGGCATCTTCCTCTTCAAAAAGTGTTTCATTTTTTTTAAGACGCTTTGTTGAGCATACAGACGCTATGCTCTTGAGCTCAGATTCACTGAGCTCATTAAAAAGAAAAACTCTCTTTAAGAATTTCTCTAGGTTCATTCATTTTCCGGAGAGTAACCGGCATCCTCTATGGCCTTTATGACTTTCTTCTTATCCGGTTTGCCCTTTATATTGACAGTGCCATCCTTTAGATCGACCATTACCTTTTCAACACCTTTTATTTTGGACACTGCAGCCTCTATAGTTTTTTTGCAGTGCTCACATGTCATATCTGCAACTTTTATTATAACATCCGCTTTTATAGAAGAGCGCTTGATCCCTCTGATCAATTTAACAACATAGCTTCTAGAGACCAATACCAACAATACAACAGCGCAGACCACTTCTAGCCAAGAAGGTAGCATGTGCATCATATCCATAGTCGACCTTACGGTTTGTCCCAGACCAGGCCACATAAAATCAACGAGCAATCCAAAACCTACAGACCCTATTATGATAGACGTTAGGTAGATGAAAAGGGTCTTTCCACCAAGCTTTCCGCCAACAAAGGAAATAGTAGCTGTGTTGGTAGCAGGACCAGAAATAAGGAAGACTAGTCCAGCACCCGGCGACATACCTTTAATGATCAATGAAGCCGCTATAGGTATAGAGCCTGTTGCACATACATACGTTGGGATGCCAAGAAGCAACATAAAAGTATAAGAGACCCAAGGATTAGCAAAATAGGTCTCAACGATCTCGGTCGGAACAAAATAAGAGATAAGTCCACCTGCGACTATCCCTATAATGAGCCACTTACCTACATCGTCTATCAGATCGACATAAGCGTAATCAAGGATGTCCCTTATTCTTCCGTAAACTCCTTTTCCTTTATGTAGCTCACAGGTATCACCACATGTTTCATGTTTATGAACACTTTTTGGAGCTACGTCTTTGACAAAGATGTTAGAAAGGAGGCCAGCTATTATCCCTATAGAGAAGGAGGCCAAAACTCTCATAAAAACAAAGATCCAGCCCAGTAGTGAATATGTTGCAAAGATAGAGTCTACTCCAGTCGTTGGCGTAGAAGTCAGAAAAGAGATTATTGCGCCTCTGCCTGCTCCAGCTTTTTTAAGATGGGCCGTTACTGGTATTACGCCACACGAACATAGAGGGAGTGGAACGCCAATAAAGGCGGCCTTAAAGACAGATCCCCATTTCCTACCCGCCAAGTGCTTTACTAGATAATCCTCGGGTATCAACACTTTCAGTATGCCCGCAACACCAAATCCAAAGATCAGGTATGGCGACATAGCAAGTAGAAGTGCCCAGATGTCTGTCATCAAACCAGCAAGGATCTGCAGCATTATTTCAACCCCGCGGCGATCATTATGTTCTTTGGAATGTCTGTATTATCAATGTAACCTTTAAAAAGTTCTGACCCATGACCTTTTGAGAAAACGATCACAGGTATCCCTGTATGTGAAAAAGTAGTCCATGAAATGCCGCTCTTCTGGTCCAAGATCTTTGAAATGGTCCAGGAAAGAGGTTCTGCATCTTTTCCATACTTTGAGATATTCTTAGTCCCTGTAATTGTCGCAGTAAAAGCCTCTTCTAGTGCTTTTTTATCATCCTCAGTAAGAGCCAAGCCTTTTGACTTACTTCCAAGACCGAATTTCTGTTCTATAAATGGCATAAGGTCCTTAAGTTTAGCTTTCCCTGCCGTGTGGCTCTTTTTATATTCAGCTATTTTTTGTTCCATTACATCAACCGATATTTTCTGGTTCTTCAACTTAGCAAAAGCCGTATCATAATGCATTCCGGCGTAGCCAAGAGAAAGCCCACCTGTTTCATGGTCCGCAGTAACAACTATTAGAGTTTCTTCTGGATGTTTTTCATAGAACTTTAAGGCCTCAGCAATGGCCTTATCAAAAGCCTCTACATCTTTAATATCGCTGGCAGCGTCATTAACGTGAGCAGCCCAATCTATCTTGCCACCCTCTATCATTACAAAAAAGCCTTTGGGGTTATCAAGAAGTTCTATTCCCTTTTTTGTTATATCCGAGAGCGTTATATCAGCTGAAGTTTGGTCTATCGTAAAGCGGCAGGCTTCTGAGGCATCCCTTATAGGGCATGTGGCAAACACTTTAGCGTTCTTATCCTTTAACGAATTAAAACCTTTTTTGCTATCTACATATACATAACCATTTTTAGTCAGAAGCTCTTTGGCGTTCTTCACGTTCTTAAGGTTTCCGCCACCAAAAAAGTTAAAACCACTTTTTGGAAGGTCATTCGCTATTTCCTTAAGCATAGATCTTTCAGGCTGATGAGAATAAAAGACGGCCGGAGTTGCATCGTTGATATTGGCCGTCGTTATTATCCCTACCTTCATCCCCTTCTCTTTTGCCATCTCTGCAATGCTTTTGATCTTTTTTGTTCTGCCAGCGTCCATTGATATAGTGTCCACGGATGTCTTGCTACCGGTAGCCAACGCTGTACCAGCCGCCGCGGAGTCAGTTATATATCTATCCGTTGCATAGTTAGTGGCGATAGCCAGACCTGGGAACTTTGTAAAGTTCAGCTTCTCAACACCTATCTTACCTTTAACGGCAGCTTCATAGGCCTCCGCCATGTTAATGTGGGCCAAACCCATTCCATCACCTATGAAGAAAAATATATATTTCACTTTTGGACCGTTATAATCAGTCCTCAATTTTTCAACGTTCTGAGCATATAGGGAGCAAGCAAGGATTAAACCAAGAACCAAGTATATCTTTTTCATCGATCCTCCTAGAAAGCCCATTTGTCATATCTGACTATTTCTTCCAGTCCCTTTCTTGTTGTCGTAGTGATCGTTCCTAGCTCTTGCACTGGATAACCTAGGGTCAAAAGATTAACGACCCTTGCATTAGCCGGTACACCAAGAACGGCCTTGACCTTATCCTCGTAAAAAGCGCCTATCCAACAGCTCCCTATTCCAAGCTCGGCAGCCATAAGGGACATATGCTCCAGGGAGATCGCTAGATCCACGGTATATGCGTTTTGACCTCCGGTCATAACATAGTCAGTAACGTCAGAACACCCAGCTATGACCACAGATGCATCGCCAATGAACTTCTGGTCCTTACATGCCGGCACCAATTGGCTTATTAGGGTTTTATCCTTCACAACGACGAATTTCCACTCTTGTAGGTTCTTGGCAGAGGGGGCAAGTCGGCCGGCCTCAAGTATCTTTTCAAGGTCGGAGTTACTAATAGGTTTTTGGGTATTATATGCTCGTACGCTCTTTCTGATCTTGATCACATCCATAATGCTCATTTCAAGTCCTCCTTCGAGTTCTTTGAACAATTTTTATGATAGGTGAGTAGAAAAATATAGTAAAAACTGTGAAAATAATTTAAGACATTAGTATGAGTCCTTTTAAAAGTAACATCCCGGAACTTAGAGGCTTTTATGAGCTTCAACCTCATCACGTTCAGGAGATACTACTGGTATCAAGTCTATATGATGCTTTTATATTTGAAGAGGACGGACAGTTAACAGAAAGGATCTTCAGCGAGTATATTGATTTCCACTTGCACTATGCGCCTAGAGTAACACAAGTAGAATCAGCAGAGAAAGCTTTAAAGATGCTTGCTGCAAAGAATTACGACATGGTCATAACAACGCTTCAGCTTGAGGACGTCGACGCAGTTGAATTCTGTGCGAACATAAAAAAGGAATATCCACATACATCTACAGTGCTACTGACCCATGCACCCTCTAAACTATCCAATATACCAAAAGCAAAACTCAACAAAAGTTTTGATGGTATCTTCTCTTGGAACGGCGATACAAAAATATTCCTAGCCATCATAAAGCTCATAGAGGACAAGCTCAACGCCAAACACGACACAGAGGTGGCCAACGTAAGGGTAATACTGGTCGTAGAAGATTCCATAAAGAACTACTCATCGTTCCTTCCTCCCCTATATTACGAGATAATGGCACAGACCAAGGAGCTAATATCTGAGAGCCTTAACAAGGACCAGCGTATTTTCAGGATGCGTACCAGACCAAAGATACTTCTAGCCACCAATTATGAAGAGGCTGTTACCATCTACGAGGAATTCAAGGATTATCTAATAGGCATAATCTCGGACGTAAGATTCCCAAAGGAAGGGAAGCAAGACCCCGAAGCTGGTTTTGAATTTTTGAAAAAAGTAAAAAATGCAGTACCTGACCTTCCGATAATATTGCATTCATCAGAACCTAGTCATAGATGGCGCGCCAACATGGAAGGAGCAGCCTTCTTGGACAAAAACTCTCCAACGATGCTTCAAGAGCTAAGGGATTTCTTTAGAACAAACCTTGGCTTTGGTGACTTCATCTTTAGGGTACCGAGCGGGGATGTTGTAGACCAAGCAAAAGACATGTTGGACCTTGAACAAAAACTTAAAACAGTTCCAGAAGAATCCTTAAAGTACCACGCTCAAAGGAACCATTTCTCCATATGGCTCATGGCTAGAGGAGAATTCATATTAGCAAACGAACTCAGGCCCAGGACACTGGACGACTACAAGAACATGGAAGAGCTCAGACAGGACCTTATAAGGTCCCTCTCCGCATCACGTTATAAATCACAACAAGGAGTGATAGCAGAATTCGCTTGTGACAGGTTCGATCCACATTGTAATTTTACCCGTATCGGTTCAGGCTCCTTGGGTGGAAAAGCTAGAGGTATCGCTTTCATAAGTGCACTCCTCGCACAAAGATATACAACTCAGTTAAAGAAAAAATACTCCAACATAACGATCAAAGTCCCAACCACCTTTGTAATAGGCACAGACGAGTTCGACAAGTTCATGAAAATAAACAACCTCTCCAAGATAGCTTTGGAAGAAAAAGATGATCACGTAATAGCTGAACGCTTCATTGAGGCTGGCGTCTCAAAGGAGCTACACGACAACCTAAGGATGATGCTCAAATCAGTTGATTATCCTTTAGCTGTAAGGTCTTCCAGTCTTCTGGAGGATTCACACGCACAACCATTCGCAGGGATCTATGCGACATATATGC
>JBAXXF010000043.1:0-8428 GCA_037128035.1 bacterium
GGTAAAAGTTGAAGAGCATGAAGAAGAAAAAGGTTTAGATGAATCTTTGCATGGCGAATCAGCTTACTTATAAAGGGTATTTCACAAGGGGGCGTTAGTATTTATGGATAACAGGAACAGTTTGAGATTGTTAACGGCAAAAACACTACTTAATCGTAAGCCGATGGTAATGGACAAAAAGACCGCAGATATACCAAAGATATTCGGTGAGTGTGTTTTAAGCTACAGCAAACTTAAACAGATGCTCCCAAAAAATTGTTACAATGATCTTATGGATGCTATGTCTGGGGACAAGATAATAGCTAAAGAGACAGCTGACGCTGTTGCCCATGTTGCAAAGGACTGGGCCGTTTCAATGGGAGCTACCCATTTTACTCACTGGTTCCAACCACAAACGGACCTATCTGCAGAAAAGCATGATGCCTTCTTCAGTTTTGACTCAAACAAACTCCCTGTAGCAAATCTGTCAGCCTCCCAGCTTATACAGAGTGAGCCAGATGCTTCCAGTTTCCCTAGCGGAGGAACAAGAAGCACTTTTGAAGCTAGAGGCTATACAGCATGGGACCCAACTTCACCTATATTCATAGTTGAAACGCCTAACGGAAAGACACTTTGTATACCTTCCGTGTTCATTTCTTATAACGGAGAAGCGCTGGACGTAAAAGCACCTCTTGTTCGCTCCAACCTCTCTATGAAAAGATCATCCTTGAGACTTCTAAAGCTACTTGGGGATAAAGAGACCAAATCTGTAACCGTCTCCATAGGCGCAGAGCAGGAATACTTCCTGGTCGATAAAGCCTTTCATAATTTAAGAGAAGATCTGTTATTCTGTGGACGTACCCTTATAGGTGGATGGTCCCCTAAGGGGCAAGAGATGGAAGACCATTATTTTGGTTCCATCCCAGCAAGAGTAATGGCATTTATGCAGGAAACAGAATATGAGCTCTTCAGACTTGGCATTCCATGCAAGACAAGACACAACGAGGTCGCTCCATCACAGTTTGAGTTCGCACCTATATTTGAAGAAGCCAACATAGCCGCTGATCATAATCAGTTGGTTATGGAGACGATGAAAAAAATAGCAGAAAAACATAATTTTGCCGTACTATTCCACGAAAAACCTTTCTCCAAAATAAATGGTTCAGGTAAACATTTGAATTGGTCATTGGCCACAGATTCTGGAGAGAACCTTCTTGAACCATCAGAGCTTCCACACCAAAACCCTAGATTCCTGCTTTTCTTGGTCGGTATCATAAAGGGTATAGCTCAACATGGCGGTGCATTAAGAGCAGCTATCGCTACTCACTCTAATGATAGAAGGCTAGGTGCCAATGAAGCTCCACCGGCAATAATGTCAGCTTTTATAGGAAAAAGACTTCAAATGGTCTTGGACAGCATTGAAAAAGGGACAGACGTTGTTGCCATAATAAAAGAACTTCAAATGGCAGTTGAACTGAACCACCTTCCAAGAGTAAAACTTGATGATTGTGACAGGAACAGGACATCACCGTTCGCATTCACTGGTAATAAGTTTGAGTTCAGGTCGGCTGGTTCTAGTCAGTCGATAGCCTTCCCTTTGACCGTGTTGAACGCCGCTGTTGGGTCTGGTCTAGATTATGTAAGTGATAAACTTGAAAAAGCTTTAGCAAAAGAAAAGGATATAAATTCTGCTGCCCTGCTTACCATTAAAGAAATAATGCCGGAATTAAAGAACATTATATTTGATGGTAATAATTATTCAGATGAGTGGAAAAAAGAGGCAGAAAAGCGAGGCCTTCCTATATTGGCTAATACTCCTGAAGCATATAAATGGTTCAAGACCCATAGTGATTTCTTGGTAGAAAGGAAGATCTTTACTAAGAATGAGCTGGAGGCAAAGATCCACATCGTGCTTGAACGCTATACCAAGGCGATCTTAATAGAGAGCAGTTGTCTTGTAGATATGATAAAAACTTTCGTGCTTCCTTCAGCAGAAGAAGAGATCTCTATGAGGACGGACACTTGTCCTAGGAGAAAAGAAGACACAGCGTTACTTACAAAAATGACAGATAACCTTATAGGTAAGATAGAATCACTACAGGCTGTTCACAAGAAAGCAAAACAAATGGAGGGGCCTTTCCTGGCACAAGCAGAATATTTGGCGTCCTCTATGCTTCCCTTATTTGAAGAGATACACGAGCTTTCAAATACAATAGAGCAGAATACTAGGGACTATCTGTGGGTGCTTCCTAAATACAGAGAAATGCTATTTTTAAGATAGTTTGATCTCGCCTAACCCTTGCTGGTGGCTCGAAAGGTCTATAGTTAAAGTAAAAACTTGACAAAGAATGAACGGTTTGTTATAATGCTTTAAAAGAGTCAAGAGGAGATATTATAATGAAAACATCAAAAACATCCACGATCCTAGTATTTGCACCTTTCATTTTGGTCTTTACATGTATTTTCTTTATAAGTTGTACAGCAAGGGTTAGATCTCCTCAAGAAGTCGCTGGAGCTGAGTCTTTAGTGACTGTAACAACAACAGCGGCCGCTGCATGTACAAAAAATGCTGATTGTGTTAAAGGCGGAGTATGTGCAGACAGCGTATGCACATGTGCAGACGACGCACAATGTCTAAGCGGTGCGTACTGCTCTAGCGCAAAGGCCTGTGAAGATAAGAAAGGCGGATATGTGGAAGTAGCGGATGCTCATGAGTGTCTTTCTGGCGCAACATATATAGCTAATAAGAACGGAGCTCAAATAAAGAGATGCCAATGCTCTATAGATGATAACATCTCTTGCGAATACGATGCAACCTGCGTAGCAAATTATACGGACACATTGAATACCTCTGCTGTGTCTTTCTGTGATGTTCAGAATGCGACTATCACAACGACAACAACAGCTACTACGACAGCAACAACGACCAAAACGATAGGCGGATCTTCTACTGTGACATTTACATCCACAGGAACTCCAATTACGCTTACAACTACTAAAACGGTAACAGGGTCACCTACCACTACTACGCTTACAACGACCAAAACAATAACAGGGGCACCTACAACGTTAACGACAACAACTACAGCAACATTTACAGTGCCTGCTTCGACAATTACAGCTACCCAGTTTTCGACAGTAACTGCTACCAAGTTCTCAACTGTAACAGCAACTGCAACCACAACAGTAACAGCTACTGTGAATGGGAGTCTAACGATAGGAAACTAGGCTTTTTACAACAAAAGTGTTAATATCTAATCCGTGATGAAAAAACCGCGCAGTGTGTGGGCATACTTAAGGTCTGTGATCTCCAAGAAAGCTGTTCTTGGCAGCATCATCTTGCTAGCGGCATGCTTTACTTACCTCAGGTCTTACGATGAACCTAAAAGCCTTTTTTATGACGAACTATATTACGTTGCTGTAGCACAAAAATATATTAAGCATTATATGCAGTTTGAGGTCCATCCTCCGCTTGGAAAACTTTTAATCGCTTTAGGCGAGGTCGTTATTCATCCTAACAAGGGGATCGAGATCTCTGACGATACTGTAAAGACGGGTAGGATCAATGGGGATTTACCTCCACAATTTACACCATCAGGATATCGGTTCTTTCCTGTGATCTTTTCAACACTAAGTGCGTTAATAATCTTTTTGATATTTTGTTCCTTGTCCGGCAATAGTTTATTGGCCTTCTTTTTTAGTCTAATGTACGTATTTGATAACGCTTTGATCGTTAATTTCAGAGGGGCTCTTATCGATGGTACCCTGCTGTTCTTTACCCTACTGTCCATTCTTTATTTTTTACATCTATATAACAAAGTCTCTAAGCTTGGCCCCTGGAACTATTTTTTGTTGGGATGCCTTGCTAGTCTTGCGATCTGCACTAAGATTGTAGGTACTATCCTTTTTCTTCTTTTTGTTTTCCTCTACTTCAAGGAACCTAAGCTTAACTTTAAGAAAATGCTCAGTAGAGCTGCATTCTATTCTCTGGGCTTATTCATTATATTCTTTAGCGTATATTATATCCACGTAGCTCTGGGTAGCAGGGTACTTCCTGATAATAAAGGTTCTGCTTCTCCCGAATATCTAACGTTGGTCTCCAACAAGGGGATATACAACCCTTTGAACATGTATGTCCCTATCAGGGATAATATGTTGGATATGAAAAGGTCGCATTCCAATATGGCTAAGGTCGATATGTGCAACCCATTAGAGATAGCAAGCCATCCGGTCGGCTGGCCACTAGGCATTAAAAGCATCAACATGTTAAGAGAGTCTAGCACTGCTAGTGACGCGGTAAAGTATCTTACCATACAGGGTAACCCAGTGAACTGGTTGATAGGCTTGCTTTCAGTTATTTTGTCAATATGTCTTGTAGTCTCAAAGACCGTCTTTAAAACGCCGATCAAGAATAAGAAATTATACAATTATATATTAATATTCACAGCACTGTATGTTGGATACATGGTCGCCATAATATGGTCAGGGACACAAAGGATCCTTTATATGCATTTATATTTTATTCCTTTGGTTTTCTCTTTTGTCCTAGCATTCTTAATGTTTAGTTACCTCTTTGAAAAATACATCGTAAAGAAAGACAAAATAATTTTGGTATCCTTGCTGTTGTTCGCGTCTCTGATATTATACAACTATGTCTATTTTAGCCCTTTTACTTACTATAAAGCTTTAACGTATGAGCAATGTATGAATAGAAAATGGTTCTCATTTTGGAATACTTATTGTGAAAAATAAAAAATTTAAAATTAAAGCTCTTTTTTCGGACAGCAGATATGTACTTTTGTTATCGCTGATCCTGCTTTCATTAGCTGTCCTTTATAAAACAGTTAAATTTAACACTACTGTGGAGAAAAAGATAAAGCTCACTTTATCCCAGCAGAGTGAGGCTATAAAGGATCTCCATGATGAAAGGAAAACGGTACTTACAAAGGTCTTCTTTGTAGATGAGGTCGATTTTCCTTTGTCCTCGCATGCTTTTACTCACGTGCACTTAAAGTCGCTGTCATCATACCAGTTCAAAGATAATTTTTTTGTAGATCTTGAAACAAATTTAAAAGTTATTAAAGAAGGCGTTTATGAATTTACCGTATGTTCAGATGACGGCTTTTCTTTGATCATGGGTGATAAGGTTGTAATAGAATCCACTGGGCCTAGAGAAATGCAGTGTAGTACAGCTAACATCGCCTTCCCAGTAACAGGGACATATCCTCTAAGGATACAGTATTTTCAAGGGCTCGGTTTGATGGGATTAAAGGCAACTTACAAGAATGAAAAGGATAAGCGTGTTTATATTGTTGGAGAAGACTCTCCTTTTATGACTTATTCCCTACCCAACTAGCAAAAATATTGGACCAGTTTCTTTATACTTTTTTTATCCCTTTTTTATACCTAGGCTCATATAATGGTTGTTAAAGGAGCTTGTGTATGAATAATAAAATTTGTTTTGCATTCGTTCTGTTCTTGTTTAGTACTGCATTGCTAGCAACACCATCTACAACATATTGGTCTCCGGCAGTTATAGATGTCCAGCCTTTTAATGTGTGGCACTTTGGTGTGGATAATTATTTTATAGTTAAAAAACCGTCCTCCTTGAAGCCTACCGATGGGCCATCAAGTTTCCCCACGGATCTTCAGGTAACGGTAGGTGTCCTTCCATGGGAGGATATCCAGATGGAAGTTGGGATAGATGCAATGTATCCATCAAATGACCCATATATGTTCCACGCTAAGATAGGGACTCCGGAAAATTCTATTTTCGCAGGTTCTCCTGGCATCAATATAGGGATCTTTAATGTAGGCACAAAAACTGGAGGTGCTGCAAATGCCGGACGCACAGATTATGATATCGTAGATTTTATTGTGGGCAAAACACTGCCATGTAATCTAGGGCGTCTTCATGCCGCATATTATGTTGGGAACAGGGCTGCTCTTAGATCGAGTAGTGGCGATAGCCAGAATATGGGGTTTATGATCGCTTACGACAAAGGGTTCTTTACTACGACTGATAAATTAGGCAATGAATATAAACGTATTGTTTTTGCAGGAGATTACATAAGTGGGAAGAATTACATTGGCGGCGGTGGTTTTGGCCTTTACTATTATTTTACAAAGGACATCAGCTTGCTTGCTGGGCCAGTGTGGATGAATGACACGTCTATTAACGGGCCGATGAAGATAACGACACAATTGGATATAAACCTTTAATTATCAATGATAATAGCGTATTAGCTCTTTGTTGTTGTCAGAATAAGCAGTACAAATAACTGTTTGCTTTAAGCCCCCCTGTCTGTGGTATAAATGATCTATAACTTACAACGCGATCAAAGAGTTAGTTAAGAGTGTCGGAGGTAACTTATGGGCCTTAATGTTGTAGTCCTTTTATCCTTTCTTTTCTCTCCCTTTCTTAATGCTGCCGAACAAAATATCTTTAAACTAATAGACATTAACGACCTAACCGGTATCCAGAGCTTGGTAAAAACTAACGATAAAATAGTATCGATTAGAAATGCCTTTGATCTGACCCCATTTGAGTATGCGTTGAGTAAGGACAGTAAAAGCGAGATTATGGAATATTTATCAACGAAGGACGCTGATTATAGTTCAATTCTTGATAATGTAACAAAAAATGGGAAAGGGAAAACGATCGATTATTCCAAAATATGGCCAAAGGATTCTCAGGTCTTGTTCATAGGAGAAAAACATTCAGACTTTGAAACTGTGAACAATGAAATTATAAATATGTTGCCAAAATTCAAAGAGCAAGGCCTTACACATTTTGCAACAGAATTTCAACTTAGCGGAATGCAGAGTTTAATAGACCAATACCAATTAGGACTAATAAGCCTAGATGCCTTGCTTGAAAGTGCTACAAAAAAGCAGAAGGGACAAAACGCCATAGGAGATAAGGACCTAAGCATAATTAAGGAGTCAACAAGACTTGGTATAAAGGTTTTGGCTTTGGACATCTCTACCGGCGGCGGAGCCTCTAACCAGTCTAAAAAAGTGGGCGATGTGAGTGAAACAAGCGCTGAAGGGATGAGGCAGAGGAATGACAACTGGACCAAGCTCCTAGAGGGAACTATAAACGCATCACCAAAAGCTAGGATACTTGTATATTGTGGGATGGGACATTCTAACTATCGTACTTTTAACTCTACTTCAGCAGAAAGAGTTTTCTCCGTTACTGAACGGCTACAGAAGGATAAATACACATCATACAATATAAGGATCAGTAGATCAGATATGGATGATCTTTTCCAATATGCTGCAATTAAAGCCAATTTCAAAGATAACAAATTCATGATCTATCCAAAAAATGATCATGAAAGACAGTATGTCTTTAGGTCAGAAGCTGTTCTGTATTTACCAGCTTCAAAAACAGCAACGGAACGAACAGATGTCGGCAGTATTGTCGGTGGTAAAGATTGCTCGTCACTGCCATACTCTTCAGATTTTGCGGATGTATCTAAAAAGTGTGAATTGGGCTCGAGCTCAGATTGCTATAAGAAGGCAGAGCTTGCAAGAATGTATAAGTGTGGCGATATGGCTGAGGCTGTATACGGGTCAATATGTGATGACAAGGACTCTCCTCAGCAGAAAGCTGCTTGCTATTGTCTTGCCAGTTTGGAGCTTGATAGGGGAAAATATGATGCTGTAAAAAAACTTTGTAAAATAGAAAAACAGGGTCAGGAAGAGATGTTCAAAGCGAGCGGGATACAAAAGGATATTAAGATGTGTTCCTGCTCCGAGAAAGATCAAACAAGCTGTAGCGAAGCGGGAAAAAAGTGTAATCTATTGTCTCATTAACTAAGGAGTTACTTTTCCATCTCTCCAGTGTTTTCTACATAAAGAGATATAGGCTTCATTGCCGCCTATTTGAACTTGTTCTCCCTCGTAAACAGCTTTACCGTTCAATAGCCTGGTATTCATCAGCGCTTTTTTTCCGCACCAACAAATTGTTTTTAGCTCTTCGATACTATCAGCCATGGCAAGTAATACTTCACTGCCTGGGAACAAGTTTCCTTTGAAATCGCTCCTTAGACCGTAGGTCATACATGGTATGTTAAGATCATCCACAACGGAACAAAGTTGCATTACTTGTTCCTTGGTTAGGAACTGCGCCTCGTCAACAAGGATGCAATCTACCTTGTTGACCTGCTGTTCCTGTTTTATGAGCTTAAATATATTAGTATCAGGGTCAAGGATGATCGCGCTGCACTCTATGCCTATCCTTGATTTTATCTTTCCTTCACCGTCCCTTTTGTCTATGGACGGTTTTAATACGAGTACGTTCTGACCACGCTCCTCGTAATTATATTTTACCTGAACTAGCTGAGTGGTCTTTCCGGCGTTCATAGCCGAATATCTGAAATAAAGTTTTGCCATATCCTTGTGCTCCTTAGATTATTATTCCGGCTATGCATGCCATCAT
>JBAXXF010000044.1:0-8414 GCA_037128035.1 bacterium
GCCGAGTAAGGCTCAATTCACTAGGCATTTCCAGCCCCATCTGGCGGCTCATGGAGCTGGACATCTCTACTATCTTCACATCTATATCTATTTGGTACGGGATCACTTTTATATCGAACTTACCGCCAGGAAAGTTGATATTCAGATAATGCTCTGCATTTTCTACCTGTTTTTTTGTTCTGGCGCTGGCACTTACGAACATGACGTTCTCTGTCTTCTTTATAGAAACATCATAAAGCCCAATATCCAAGAGTACGTTCGTCAGATTATTATATTCATCCTGTTTCATAGAGTCAGAAAGCTTTACATAATTCATGACGTCCTTTGTAGACAATGAGACTTTTTTTATAAGTTCTAGATCTTCCTTTTTGGAGACGATACCCGTTATGTATACGTTTTCTCCCGCATTGCTTACCTTTACCCCTAGAATACCTTTTAGCGTTTCTCTTATCGCCATGACTTTCTTGTGGACCGCCGCTGACATTACGGTAAAGCTATAACGCAGAGGATCGCGGGTTCCCCTTTTCCACAGATGTAACGTAGCACTGCCCCTTGTTCTTGCGCTTATTACTAAAGCCCCATCTTCTTTATATACCTTTACTACTTTGCTGTTGGAAACTGTTACCCTTGATACATCAGCAGCGTTTATCCTTAAACTATCGCCCACATATATTACGTTAACGCTCTGGAGATCATCAAAACAGCAGAGTTGAGATAAAAAAAACAGGAGAAATGCAATACTCATAAGAACGTATTTTGCAAACCATATGCCTGTTATCACACCCTGAATGTAGCAGACTGATTGACGAATAATTCCGAGAACCGTCAAAATATGAATTGAATAAAGCACAAAATTGGAATATTAATTTAGTATGAGTTCATGGACTATATACTTTGCTGGGCTCCTGAGCTTTATGTCACCTTGTGTACTTCCAATAATACCCATTTATTTTGCCATTCTCCTACAGGATGAAGAGTGTAATGTTAACGAGAAGAGCATAATATATGAATGCTGGAGGAGCCTTCTACCCAAGGGATTACTCTTCTGTCTTGGATTCTCTATCATATTCTCTGTATTAGGGCTTGGAGCAGGACGAATAAGTTCTCTCATAGCGTCACACAGGGGCTCCATCTCCCTGTTCGCTGGCATAATAATCCTTGTATTCGGATTAAAGCTCCTGAATTTGATACATGTCCCATTTTTCGACAAAAGTTACTCTATAAATATAAACAAATTCAAGACTAGGTTTGGCTTCCTTAATTCATTCATCTTTGGTCTTCTATTTGCGGCTACATGGTCGCCTTGCATAGGCCCAGTACTGGGCGGAATACTTACCTACCTTTCAGCAAAAGAAATGACACCCATGGGTGGTGCAATAAAACTACTTTTATTCAGCGCAGGGCTTTCTACCCCGCTTATACTCTCTATCTTCTTCTTCAGGCCTCTGATGAAGTTCGCAAAGAACAACAAATATTTCATAGTGCTGATCCAAAAAGTCCTTGGAGTGGTACTTATAATATTCGCATTCAATTTGTTCGGTGAAGTGGCTATGCTTGCCGACAGGACTGCTGGGCCTTCTGCGGCAGATAAAATAGTGCAACCTGATAAGCTCCCTATTTTTATATCCATGATATCTGCAGATTGCGAAACATGTAACGATATGCTGCCAGTCATAAAAAAATTAAAAGATAATTGTGATGGGGCGGTAATAGATTTTCGCACGATAGATGTTGCTAACCCTGAATACTCATATGCTATATACCGACTGGGTATGATCGGCACCCCTACATATATACTAATGGATGTTTCTGGAAAAGAAACACATAGGTTCATCGGATATCAGGATATTAAAGATCTTGACGCTGCCATACTAAAAACTACAGGGAAAAAATGTTTAAAGGATTAGACAGATAACTTCTTATAGTACTCGTCCATGACCAAGTGAACATGCTTCTTTAATTCTTCTACAGAACCAAAATCTTGTGGCTGTATGGGTGGCAAGACCTGCACCCTAGCAACGGTCTTGTGTGCTGTCATGGATTGTCTAAAAAGCTCTTTTATAAAATTGCCCTTTATCCGTGGGACAACACTTTCTCTTGGGTGATAAGTGATTATCACTGGGCTTATAGGCTTGCCTGTTACACAGGAAACATGGAAAGGCCCTGATTTTAGATGCTGCATATGCTCATAGGAGCGGGTACCCTCTGGGAAAACTATTAAGGAGTTTCCTGAATTAAAGATCCGTTGAGCAGACCTCTCCATTGACTTAAGTGCGGAGACCCCTTTTTCCCTGTCTATGAAAACTGTCCTTACGAACTTTGCGCCAAGGCCTATTATAGGCCATTTTAGGACTTCAGCCTTACTGACAAAAAAGCCCTTGAGCTCAGAGCCAAGTATCAATATGTCCCAGAAACTAGAATGAGGGGCAACGTATATGCCCACGAATTTCTTGTCATGTGCTTTTCTATTGCTCTCTCTTTTGATCCCATAAATGAATGTTGAGGTATAGCCCCAAGCGTTCATTAGATAATAGTCGATGTTCAGGCTAGTGTACCTAGACCAAAAGAATAAAAGGGCAAGTATAGTGAATAATAAGGTGTTCAAACAAAGGATGAAGAATCTAATAATCAGGACATAGCTGATTATTTTATTCGTCATAGCTTGAGGCTCTCTCCACGTATTCGCCGGTCTCTGTATTGACCCTTACAAGTTCACCAGTAGCGACGAAACCAGGGATGATGACCTTTAATCCGGTCTCCAATATCGCAGGTTTTACTTGAGCGGAAGCTGTGGCCCTTTTCATGAAAGGTTCTGTATCCATTACCTTTAGAACTACTGTCTGAGGGAATTCTATACCAACAGGTTTTCCGTCGTAGAACTCTACCTGTACTTTTGTATTTGGAAGAAGAAAGCCTACGCCCTCTCCTATTGTCTCTTCGTCAAGATGTACCTGCTCATAGTTCTCCATGTTCATAAAGACATAACCAGCCTCTTCCTTGTAAAGAAATTCCATAGAGATATTATCAAGCTGTGCCTTTTCCACTTTTTCATCAGAAAGGAATCTCTTGTCCATAGTGTTGCCGGTCTTCAGGTTCCTTAATTTTGTCTGCATACATGCGTTGCCTTTACCGGGTGTTCTGTGATCAACAGCCTGTACGTGATATAACTCACCATCCATTATGATCAGATTTCCTGCTCTTAGTCTTGTTACTTTTACCATGTCAGCCATATTGTTGATCCTCCTAGATCTTCTCGCCTTTTAGTATATCCTCTGCCATCTTTTCAAGCTTTTTATTCAAAACCTGACCGCGTGCGTAAATAGTCAGGTCACCCATCTTGAAAGGTGCCCAATCTATGGGTATTAACGACTCCCTGTCTGTGCCAAAATAATCTTCAAAGTACGCCCCTATAAAGTCCAATAACACAAGTCTTGCATCATCGGGTGCCAATATCGGGTGATCTTTGAGCGATATAGTTGTCTCTACAGGATAGTAAAACGACTCATCATGGTTCTTTAATATCAATTCAAGATAACAAACATCGTCCTCGTAATGCCCCTCAAAGAAGATATTCTCGTCCTTTTTAAGGTCATTAAAAAAACGCTCGTTGAAGACCGCTTCCATTTGAGCGATCTCTTCAGGTCTCATGAACCTGCTTTCACTTTTTTTGTTTTCCTTTGTCATCACTTTTCTCTTTTTAGGATCGAATGAAGCAGCCTTATCTCATTTGTGGACAGCTTGTTTATTATGTTCTTTATCTTGGCCATCACTCGTCTGCTGTCCCTATTATCAATAAACTTGTCTTTCTTCAAGAGTTCTCTGACATTGTCATATAAGACCCCTGATTGCCCCTCATCCAGTCTGCTGGCCTTTTCCTGGCCTTTTTTGCCAGACAGGGCATGTGATCTCTTAAATTCATACAAGACCATAGCGACTGCAATTGGAAGACTTAACGAATTATTAATGATATCGGGATCTATGGTCACAATGTGGTCGCAGATGGTCAGGTCCTCCGTTGTTAGGCCCGCTGACTCACCGCCAAAAACGAACTTTATATCCTTATTATTATCAAATTTTGATATGAATTCCCAAAGATCGGAGAGCATTATGGGGTAACTCCTCTTCTTTCCTATACGCCTAGAGAAGCCGAACAGCACGGAATCCTTATCTTTTATGTCATTAAGATCATTCACAACCTTTGCTGAGCTAAGTATGTCCTTACCAAAAAGAGCGAACTTTACCGATTCCAGGCTGTTCCAGTCCTTACAAGGTCGGACCAGTGTAAGCTCTTTAAATCCTGAGCATGACATGGTGCGTGCAAGGTTCCCAAGGTTCATGGGATATTTTAGGTCCGCTATGACTATCTCTATATCTTTGAATTTCATTTTTTAATGAGCTTATAGCCTTTATATTCAAAAGGCCTTGTACCTGTTAGTTTCTCAATAATGTCGGAGCTCCAGTACCTTAGATCCCTATACGACGATATTTTAGATCTGTGATCAAAGTTCCAGTCTTGTTTCTTTATTTTTTCTTTCATAACTGCTGGATGTGTCCCAGTAAATTTCCTTAGACCATATTGTTCCGACCTGTATTCAAGGTCTTTGTTCTCTTCGTCCTTCTTGCTTCCGTGCCAAAGTCTGTCCATAGCTATAGTTTTTGTCCTCATGGAATCTATTGGGCGGACCCAACCGTAATGATAGATAGAAGCGCCTGTATATGCCACTGGGACCTTGCTCTCGTCCTTGTATCTAAAGCCCTGTGCATCAGCAAAGGAGACTATCCCTTTGCCATTCCTTATTATCCTTACCTCTTTCCTGTACCAATTCCTTGCCGCTGCAACACAATCATATGAACCGTAAAAGTGTATATAATCAAAAAGCAACCCATCTATCCTTTTATCATCTAGGTTATCTTTCATCGCCGCCTTTATCTTGCTGTGATCTTTCTCATGAACTATCTCATCAGCCTGTATATAAAAGCACCAATCTCCTGTACATTTTTGCAGAGCAAGATTTGTGTGATGTGACAATATCTTACCACCTGAAGGCGCTTCTCCTCCCCACTTGGTCTCAAATATCTTTATCTTTGGATCTTTAATGCCTTTAACGGCCTTAAGGGTTTCATCGTCTGACTCAGGCACATTTACTATCATCTCATCGACAAGCGGAAGTATAGAGAGTATCGACTCCCTGAATGGGTAATCAAATTTGATACCGTTCCTTACAAAAGTAAAGCCTGATACTTTCATTTTCTGTTATGCACCAAAGATTTTATATCCGAACTGAATATAACGTCGATCTTATTATCGTATGCCTTCATGACCACACCTTCGCCCATGGTGGAGTGATATATCAAATTATCTTTTTCGAATTTTTTATTTATCGTATACTCGATAGGTACCCTATTCTTTGCTCCGGCCCTTGCCTCTTCCCACAGCTTAACATTGAACCTGCTAGGTGCTGGGATGGTCTTGGCTGTCGCCCTAGAGGCGGCGGATCTTGTTGACGAGGCGCTTCGCGCTGCAGCTTTTTTATAATTGTGCTCTGAACCACATACTATGCATTTCACTCTTGCCACTATCCCGTCAGCACCTTGTGCTACTACTACGTGATTAACGTCATGAGCGCACCTTGAACAATAGGTAACGATGTGAGTTCCAACGCCTGCTCTATCTGGATCTTTATTCACCATTTTATTTCCCTCTTATTTGAATTCATGGACAAAGCCATGTTTTCGACCGCCCTTCTTATCCTCTAAGTAAGTAAAATATGTCATAGGATCTACGCTGTATTTACCTTTCCTGACCTCAAAGTGAAGATGTGGACCATGGGAGTGACCCGTGTTCCCGACCTCAGCTATGGTCTGTCCTTTTGATACGCTGTCTCCCTTGGAGACCTTTGTTGTTCTGCAATGGGCGTATACTGTATAAAGTTTTGTGTCATGTTTTACGACAACCATGTTGCCGTATCCACTGATCTTATTACCGCTATAAACTATTTTCCCGCTTTTAACAGCAAATATCTTGGTCCCACTAGGAGCACTTATATCTATACCGTCGTGGAATTTCTTGCTGCTCCTCCATCCATAGTACGAGCTGACCTTGCCCTTTTCTACTGGCCACAAAAAATCCTTACCTGAATAATTCTCCTTTAGGTCCTCTTCCTTTACTTCTGTTACCTCTTTACTGCTTTCCTCAGCCTGAGCTTTACCACCAAAAACGCCGACAGCACCGGCTTTGGTAGCTCCGGCTTTTCTGCCTAAAAATACGCTTGATGCTCTAGAGTTTGAGTGCTCTGCGTCTTGTGAAGAAGCTGCGGTCCTGTGTGAGGATGAGCCAAAGACAGAAGTAGCACCAGAAGAAGCAGTAGTTGCTGAAGTGTTTTCTGTCGCCGCTTTGTCATCATTAGAACCTGACAAAGCGCTGGCTGAACTGGAGCTCTCATGTTTTTGTCTTTCTATTTTTACAGGTTTAAAGACGCTTGCAGCTCTGGATGTCGACGTATTTTCTTCGCTATTAGTTTCCTGCTTTATTTCCTCTTTTTTATCAGTATTTTCTGCTGAAGCTTCAGCAGCAGGTTTAGAACCTTTAAAGAAGGACTCCATGATTCCGGCATTAGCGCCATTAAGTACCATTGCCAAAATAATGAGAGCATTAAAAAGCATCTTATAATTTCCAGCTCTTCATATCTTCGATCACTGAGTAGTCGGTCACATCCAGCAATATTGGAGTTAAAGATATAAACCCCTCATGGATAGCGACACAATCAGAATCGTCTATATGATTAAAGCATGAGTATTCTCCCCAGAGCCAGCAATAATTTTCGCCCCTTGGGTCCTTTCCCCATTTAACTTCCTGGAGGTAGCGCCTGTCTCCCATCTTGGTTATTCTTACACCCTTTATCTCGCTCTTGGGGATATTGGGGTAGTTAATATTGATAAACCCTTTTCCGGTATAACCTTTCTCCGACAATCTTCTTACCATCTCTACAGCAAAGCTGGCGGCATCTTCCCATAGAAGTTCTTTATTCTTTTTATCCACTACCAGCGATATCGAGAATCCACAAGGTATCCCATCTATGATCCCCTGTCTTACCCCTGCTACTGTGCCGCTGTAGTAAACATCAACGCCCATATTTGCGCCCTTGTTTATACCTGAGATAATGATGTCGGGCTTTCTTGGAAGCAGGCCGTGTACTGCAACATAGACACAATCGGAAGGAAACCCTGTGACTGAGTAAATATCCTTTTCTATCTCTTTTATCCTGACCGGTGAATGCATGGTCAAGGCGTGACCACTGCCTGATTTTTCAGTATTAGGTGCAACGATCACAACTGTTCCCGTTGATGCAAGGGCTTTCTTTAATACCCTTATACCTTCTGAATTAACGCCATCGTCGTTGGTTATAAGTATAAGCTTTGATGACATAAGGGACCTCACACGTTAAATTTAAAATGTATGATATCTCCCGGGTGCACAACATATTCCTTACCTTCACTTCTTACAACACCCGCTGCGCTGGCTTTTTTCTCATCACCGTGCTTTATAAAATCATCATAGTGCATGGTAGAGGCTCTTATGAATCCCCTTTCTATATCGCTATGTATCTTACCGGCGGCACTAAGGGCCGTATCACCCCTTGTTATGCTCCAGGCTCTTACTTCATCCTCTCCTACCGTATAAAAAGATATAAGGTCCAGTGTGTCATAGAGCATACTTATGAACCTGTCCGATATACCCTCCGTCAGTTTAAGCTCTTTAAGAAAGTCTACCTTTTCTGTATCGCTGAGAGAGTTCAGTTCTTTCTCTATTTCGGCGGAAATAATTATATGCGGAAGCTTATTCTTGCCCAGATCTATTGATGAGGCAGGAGTAGCAAGAAGGTTCTCTGTAACGTTCACAGCAACCATTATCGGTTTTAAGGCAAAAAGCTGGTACGCGGAAAGATATCTCATATCTTCCTTCGTAAAAGCGTGTCTATTCAGGGGTTCATTAGATTCAAGCTTGGCTAATATACTCTCGTAAAGAGCCATTTCCTGTTTGTCATAGGAACCTTTTTTCATCCTTTGTATCTTTGCTTCCATTATCATGGTGTCCGAAAGGTTAAGTTCAACACATATGTCATCAAGTTCAGACTCTATAAAGGCGACATCTTCAATAACCCCAAGAACTATTACTATCGCATCAAGTTCCCTATATTTTGCTATCAGATTTGGGCTTCCAAGCTGTGCATCAGAGGCGTCGTGGGCCCTGTTGTAATCAACAAGATCAAAATCAGCATATGTAGTCTTTTTTGGTTTGAAGATCTCTGTCAATTTATCTATTCTGGAGTCCCTTACCCTGATCTTGGCTATGTTAACAAGCCCGCTGGAAGGGGCCTTGCTCATATCCAAGCCGGAAACAGCCTCATATAGAG
>JBAXXF010000045.1:0-8392 GCA_037128035.1 bacterium
GTTATATGTAGCAGCCATTCACGGTCTTCTGTCTTGAAGCCCAAGAGCTCCATTTCCTTCTTCACCCTTTTGATCTCATTCAGACATGGGGCGGGCTCATTAAGGTAGCCCCCAATAGATACAACCCTGGGCTTTTTTTTGTTTGGGAGAAATAGCAATTTATCCAGTACGCCACTTGGGGTGGCAGATATATCAGGCTTGTAAGTATCTATGAACGGTTTTAGTACCTCGTAATCAACTTCGCCCAGGAACAGCATCGTAGCGTGCCTGGACCCAGGCTCAACTATGCGCCCATCCTTTGGTAGTTCGGGCCACTTTGCATCGACCTCAAAGCCCCAAAATAGACGGCGTTTGTCCATTTAAAATTACGCCAGATCCTCTACTAGGGTTATTAGAACATTAGTTGTAGTTTCCATTTCACTTATAATAGCCTGCTCATTCTTTGAGTGTATGTCCCTACATCCTACTCCAACAACCACCGCAGCGACGCCTTTTTCATTGAACAAAGAGGCATCCGTTCCAGCAACTATAAGCTGCACATCTGGTTTTACGTTGTGCTTTTTAAGTGCCTTAAGGAAAAGTTCAACTATTGGCGAGTTCTCTGGGATCTTATACCCGCGTGAGATAACGTCCGTTACTATGTCTATCTTTGTTCCGACCTCATCAGAGGCTTTTGTAAAGATAGCTTTCATCTCGTCAGCTATCCTGAATGCTTTTTCATCATCAAGACTTCTGCATTCTGCCATTAGCTTTGTGACTTCTGGCACACTATTCCTAGCCTCTCCACCTTGGAAAACACCGACGTTGGCTGTGGTGCTTGCGTCTATCCTTCCAAGCTTCATGTTGTATATGGCTCTCACTGCGGCCTGAATGGAAGAAATACCCTTCTCTGGTTCGACGCCAGAGTGTGCCGCCCTACCCGTGTATGTAACGTCCATGTGTATGTGGGTAGCTTCACCTATGACCACTTCCTGTGGGCCATCCATATCAAGTACGTAGGCCATCTTTGATTCTATCAATGAAAAATCCAAGTTCTTTGCACCAACGGAACCTATCTCTTCACAGCGAGTAATTATTATTTCTATTGGCGGATGCTTTTCTGCGGCCCTTATCATTTCTATGATCTCTGCTATCCCGGCCTTGTCGTCAGCGCCAAGGATGGTAGTACCATCGGTCCGTATTATCCCTTTTTCCCTGTCCACGATAGGCTTGATACCGACGCCAGGTTTTACGGTGTCGGCGTGGCAGCAAAAGGCGATCGGCGTTTTGCTTTTGGAATTCTTGGCAAGGAACTTTACTACCAAGTTCCCGTATGCATCCTTTCTTGTTTTTGCACCTTCTAATCTAAGGAATTTCTCGACGTGAGAAATGAATTCCTTATCATCTGGTGACTCACTTGGTATCTTTACTAGTTCACAAAACGTGCTGATAAGTCTTTCTGTATCCATTGAGCCTTCCTTTTATTACGCTAGGCTTTCAACTATCTCTATCAGGATCTTTGTAGCTATTTCCATCTCAGTTACTTTTATGCTCTCGTTGTTCGTGTGATTTTCTCTGTAACCAGCGCCCAAAACCGCTGTTGGTATGTTGTGAGCATTAAGTAGTGTTGCGTCCGTTCCACCCATTATCGTTATGATCTTAGGCTTCATGTCATTTTTCTCTACAGCTTTTGCAGCTACTTTTACAACTTCAGAGTCCGAAGGAAGGAAGTAGGCTTTAAGGACCTCTTTCCTGTCTATCTTAACTTCAGCACCTATTTCTTTTGAACTGCGCTTGAAGATCTCTTCCATTTCATCGGCAAGTTTATTTGCCTTAGCTTCATTTTGGCTTCTGACCTCTATCATAACTTTCGCATTTTCTGGCACGCCATTCCTTACTTCTCCACCCTGTATTACACCGACGTTGGAGGTCGTCTCGTTATCTATTCTTCCAAGTCTTAGTTGAGAGATGGCCTTTGCGGCACCCAAAATAGCGGATATCCCTTTTTCTGGGGCCATTCCTGCGTGAGCAGGTTTTCCTTTAATGTAAACATCCAGGATCACATATGTAGGTCCACCAACTATTACTTCGTTGGTCTCTTCTGTATCAATAACGTACGCCATCTTTGAATCTACAAGTGAGTAATCCAGGTTCGATGATCCAAAACATCCTGTCTCTTCGCAACGAACGATTATTACTTCAACAGGAGGATGTTTTTTTGCACATAGCAACATCTCAACTATTTCTGCTATTCCTGCCTTGTCATCCGCGCCAAGGATAGTATCCCCACTGGATTTGATAACACCGTCCTTGATCACAGGCTTTATCCCTATACCAGGCTTTACTGTATCTGCATGGCATGCAAAACCTACAGTGTTCTTGTTGGAGGAACCCTTTGCAGGGATCTTGACCACAAGGTTTCCGTAAGCATCTGTTTTGGTCTTTGCGCCTTCCATCTTGCTGAAGAACTTATCAAGATGTGCAATAAAGTCCTGATCATTTGGTGTTTCACTAGGTATCTTTACGAACTCAAAAAAAGTATCTACAAGTCTCTGTGTATTGATCATGCAAGCCCCTCGACCATATCGATGATGGCCTTTGTTAAGATCTCTGCTTCTTTTAGGATAAGTGTTTCATTGCAGGTGTGTATATCCCTGTATCCTACGCCTAGAACTGCTGTTGGGATATTGTTCCTGTTGAAGTTAGCACCATCGGTACCACCTCTGATAACTTCTGTCTCACATGTTATGCCGTGCTTTTTGAACGCCGCCTTAGCGCATTTAACAGCTTCGCTATTTTCATCAAGCAGGTATGCTTTATATAGGACCTTTCTATCTATCATTACTTCTGCGCCCACATCTTTTGCGCTCTGTTTGAATATAGCTTCCATCTCATCAGCAAGTTTTTCTGCTTTTTCATTGTTCAAGGATCTGCATTCAGCCATTAACTTTGTATGTTCAGGAACGCCGTTCCTTACTTCTCCACCCTGTATAACGCCTATGTTAGCTGTGGTTTCCTCATCAAGTTTTCCAAGTCTTAGTTTTGATATTGCCTTGGATGCTGCAAGTATTGAAGAGATACCTTTTTCTGGTGCCATACCAGCGTGTGCAGGTCTTCCTTTGTAGTGTATGTCCATAGCTATCGTGGTAGGTCCACCTACGACTATCTTCTCAGGGTATTCCATATCAAGTACGTAAGCCATTTTTGAGTCTACAAGTTTATAGTCCATATTAAGTGAGCCAAAGTCGCCCAACTCTTCACAACGAGTTATAAGTACCTCAATTGGAGGATGCTTTTCTGCACAAAGTAGCATTTCAACTACTTCTGCTATGCCAGCTTTATCATCTGCCGCAAGTATGGTAGTCCCGTCAGTTCTTATTATACCGTTATCAACGATAGGTTTTATACCGACCCCTGGGCTTACAGTATCAGCATGTGCTACAAAGCCTACTGTGGTCTTGCTTGAGGAGTTCTTTGCAGGGATCTTTACGATCAAATTACCGTAAGAGTCCTTTACTGTTTTTGCTCCGCTCATCTTGTTGAAGAATTTCTCAAGGTAAGCAATGAAGTCCTGGTCGTTTGGGGATTCACTCGGAACTTTTACAAACTCAGAAAATGTGCTGACAAACCTGTCAAGGTTGAAATTTGACATTTAGAGACCTCCAAGTGGGCTTATGGCCCTGTTTTTTTTATGTGTTCACGGGGTTACAGTTGCAGCTAACTCCCATTCTATCCTTTCTTATTTCGTTGGCGTAGCTCTCTTCTATCTGTATCGGGTACTGACCATCAAAGCATGCTGCACATCTATCCTTACCAAAGACCCTGTTAAGACCCTCTATGGACAGATATGTAAGGGAATCAGCACCTAAGTTCTCTGCTATCTTGACTTCAAGTTTTCTTTGGTCTTCCAGAGATATCGTTTTTCTTGGGTCCAGGCCCATTTTTACGCATTTCCTGTAAGCTATAAGGTCTTCCTGCACGGACATATCTATTCCGTAAAAACATGGATTCAATACGGCAGGAGAAGTTATCGCAAGATGTATCTCCTTTGCTCCGCCTTTTTGTTTTATAAGTGAGACCATCCTTTTTAGTGTTGTACCTCTTACTATGCTGTCGTCTATCAGAAGTATCCTTTTGCCTTCTATCTGTGATTTAATAGGGTTCAATTTAAGTCTTAGTTCATGCTCCCTGCTGCTCTGTGTTGGCATTATAAAGGTCCTAGCGCTGTATCTGTTCTTTACCAGTCCGTCCCTTATAGGCCTTTTTATTACTTCCGCTATAGATGATGCTGCTGGGTCTGATGTATCAGGAACTGGAACTACTACGTCCACTTCTATGCCTTTGGCTAGGAATTCTTCTCCAAGGACCCTTCCTAGGTCTATCCTTGTTGAATATATGGAACGTCCATTTGATATGGAATCGGGACGTGCAAAATATATGTTTTCAAAAGTACATGGAGCTTTTCCTGCTTTTTCTATAACAAAGGTCTGAGGCTGTTCGCCCTGTCTAAAGAACATGACCTCTCCTGCAGGGACATCGCCCTTCAGGTCAAAGTCTATAACGTCAATGCAGACGCTCTCGCTTGCACAGATATAATTACCGTCCTTTTCTCCCCAAACTCCTGGTCTTATGCCGTAAGGGTCGCGGCAACAGAACATTGTTGGTTTACCATCTATAAAAAGCCCGCCAACAAGGGTAAAGGCCCCTTTGGTTATTTTGTAGGTCTCTTTGAGCGCAAGCACTACATCATAGATGCTGTGATTGTCCGAACGGATGTTCATTAACTGCTCACATAGTATGTAAAGAACAGGCTCTACGTCACACTTTGATGAAAGGTTTATAGAATGTTTTTTTAGTACAGCTTTGATCTCGTTATAATTTATTATATTACCGTTGTGGGCCATGATCATACCAGGTTGACGGCTAAAGAACGGCTGAGCGTCCTCTCTAATACCACCACCGATAGTCGGGTATCTTACATGCCCTATGCCTAATCCGGCCCCATTGTAATTTATGCTTTTTAATGATTGGGCAACATATCCAAGGTCTTTGTGGATAAGGAAACTGTTATTGTAGATCAGCCCTAATCCAGCGGAATCCTGTCCCCTGTGTTGCATAGCCTGAAGAGAAAGTTTAATTGAGTCCGATACTCCCGAATCCCCTACGAATCCTACAAAACCGCACATATTTAATACCCCTTTGGCCCCTTTATTTTCTTGCTAGAAGGTTCATCATCCCGGAAACTAGAACGTCTTCCTTATCCCTCCTGGCACTTTTAAGTTCAGAATCTATGTTCATACATCGTTTGTACATGTTAACGAGATCTTCCCTTTTGTAGTTCCTAAGTTCACGTTTAAAATCTTGAAGAAAATATGGCGGAATTTTTATGGCTTTAGCCAGTTCAGAATCGCCAGCCTTAGACAATAATATATCATGGCCTAAAAGCAACCGTTTTATTTGGTTCATAACGGTCATATTTATCAGCACGGGGCTTTCTCCCCCATTGAGTAGTTTTTGCAGGCGTTCCAAAAGCTCTTTCCTCTTTTTAGTAGCCAGTACTGGAGTAATATCAAAGATGCTGCAGGTAGACACGCCTGTAGCCGTGAACTCAATATCTTTGCTCGTTATGACCTTGTTTGCGCCTATGTATAGGGCTGCCTTTTCTACTTCTTTTTCTATCCTAGAAAGCTCCCCATCGTATTTTATGCTCAAAAAACTTACTACCTGTGGGTCTATTGTTTTGCCTCTTTCTGTAGCAAAGCCCTTTATCCACATGGCTAGTTCGTCGTCCTTAGGATACCTTCCCTCGCAGACAACGCCATACTCAAGAAGATTAGGTTTGCTTTTGCTTGTCCCTTTTTCTTTTTTATCCTTGAACTTCCGCTTGTCTATTTTATAGGAAAGCAAAAGCAGGACTACGTTTGGAGCTGGGTCCTTAAGATATTCCGTTAGTTTGTCCATCTGTTCACTTTTAAGATCAGAGAACTCAGAGGCTATGACAAGCTTGAATGAGTTGAACATGGATACTTCATTTAGATTATTAATAAAATCAGCGATGTCTGTCTTGTTATCAAAGGTAACGCGCTCTATGCTGCCGTTAAATTTTGTCATGATCTGTTTTAGACGCTGTAAGGCTCTTTCCCTTATGTAGAACTCTTCTCCGTAGATGATATATACCGGTGCCAGTTTTTCCTTGGTACCATCGCTGTAGATAGTCTTTAATTCTCTTAGGAGCTCTAGGGGTTTGACTTCGTGTTTTGCCATACGGGCAGTAAGATATCATGAAAAATGCGATTCAGTCCAGCAAACTATACAGGCTCTAGAAATCTGCTAACAAGGAGTCTACTGCGAACAACATCATCTGGTCCGCTAGCTTTTGTATCGTGGCGCGTTTGTTAGATTCTTTTATAAAGACGTCCGAGGTCCTTCTTGTGTCGGTAAAGGTACCGCTATCCATAGTTAATGATTGGCTAAAAGCGTTGGACCAAAGGAGCTTGTTGTCCTTTGCCCTTATCATTTTCAAGTTAACAGTTACCGTTAATGTGTAGGTAGCTGCAAGGAGCCTATCTGCTGGTAAACCACCGCTAGCTTCTGTGGCTGCCGTTCCCATTTGTATGCTGGCAGGGATCACAGAGATGCTTGTTACCTCACCTTGTATATATGCGTCGCCGTTGTCTCTTACCAATTCAAGCTTTCCGCTTCTTGATACCAAATATTGACGTAGGAAATCTGTAAAGAATACCTCAGCACCAGGCTCTATCGTCTTGTTCTTAAAAACAGCGACAGAGACGGTCTTGACACCCTTCTTTTCCCAAGGGTTCTTTAATGATGTAAAGCCATAGCTACAGGCGCTAAGAACCACTAATAGCAATGCTAAGGAGTTTGCCCTCAACATAGATCACCTTCTTTATCTCTTTTCCTTCTATTAACTTTTGAACATTAAGGTCCGCGAAAGCGATCTTTTTCACTTCTTCTTCGCTGGTACCTGTCGGGATCTCCATCTTTGCTCTTACCTTACCGTTTATCTGCACGACTACCAGTTTATTTTCATCAAAGGTAGCCTTCTCGTCTAGTTCAGGCCAGGTCTTAAGGGTAACCATACCATCATTGCCAAGTAGATTCCATAGCTCACTGCTGACATGCGATGCAAAAGGAGTAAGCATAAGGACTAATATCTCAGCGACTTCCTTTACTGCTTCTCTATCGGTAACTTTTATTTTTGCCATGTCTATTTTATATATTTCATTTACAAGTTCCATCATTGCGGCAACAGCGGTGTTAAATCCAAAGGTGTCGAGGTGTACAGTTACTTTTTTAAGTGTCTTATGAGCAAAACTCCTAAGTTTTTTTACCTCAGGGCTCAGCTCAGCAGTGGAAATATTCTTAAGCAGGATCGACTTGCCTTTGGTCTGTTCCCATATCGACGAGTTGTTATCTATGAAGCGCCATATCCTTCCTATGAACCTGAAACAACCTTCCACTCCCTTGTCGCTCCAATCTAGGTCTTTTTCTGGGGGAGCAGCAAAAAGAGAAAATAATTTGGCCGTGTCAGCACCGTACTTACTGATTATGTAGTCAGGGTCAACAGTGTTGCCCAGGGACTTGCTCATCTTGTGACCGTCTTTGATCACCATCCCCTGTGTAAGCAGATTGGTCGCTGGTTCATCTCCTGTCAGGTACCCGAGGTCCCTTAGTACCTTGTGGAAGAACCTGGCATAAAGAAGATGCATAATGGCGTGTTCTATACCACCAATATATTGGTCCACAGGAAGCCAGTACGCGGCTTTTTCCTTATTAATTCCAGTTGGTTCGCTCTTAGGAGAGGTATATCTTGCATAGTACCATGATGACTCAACAAAGGTGTCCATGGTGTCTGTTTCTCTTTTCGCATTGCCGCCACATTTTGGACATTTTACGTTCATGAATGCGTCTATCTTTGAAAGTGGGTTATCGCCTATTGCTGTAAGGACAGCGTCTTCTGGCAGTATTACAGGCAGGTCTTTTTCAGGAACAGGGACCATTCCACATTTATCACAATAGACCACTGGTATAGGACATCCCCAATAACGCTGACGGCTTATGCCCCAATCTTTCAATCTGAAATTTACTGTTTTCTTCCCTATCTTTTTGCTTTCAATATGATCGCTTATCTTTGCTTTTGCTTCATCGCTGTTGAGTCCGTCAAACTGTGCTGAGTTGACCATTGTCCCAAGTTCAGTGTATGCATCCTTAAGTTCAGTCGCTGTCGGTGAATTGCTCATCCAGTCGGCCTTTATTACGACCTTGATAGGGATATTATATTTTTTTGCGAACGCAAAATCACGTGTGTCGTGAGCAGGTACGGCCATAACTGCACCAGTCCCGTAGTCCATCAGTACAAAGTTAGCAACGTAGATGGGGACATCTTCATTAT
>JBAXXF010000046.1:0-8095 GCA_037128035.1 bacterium
GTATAAGATGAAACCCTCCAGTAATATATGCCTCTACCTAGTTGCGAGGTTATCTTTGTGGTTTGGACCTCTGTTGCTTGTGAATCCACAAAATCCTTATCTTTGGATATCTCTAATTTATACCCGTTTGCACCTTTTGAGGCACTCCATTCCATGGATACTTGACCACCCTTGAAGATCTTCCTACTATAAGGGTACTTGATCACCGGTGGATTTGGAGATTCAATTATATTGCTGATGAAGAATTCTATCGCCTTACTTTTTGCACAAAGTTTTCTTTGAGCATCTACTCCGCAGTAAGCCTCTACCTGAACCCTATTTCCACCAAGATTAACAGGAATACTACTCACTGTTCTTTCTTTTTCTACTTTTATAGGCTGGCTATCATTTGCAAGGACGATGTATCCTGATGCCCCGTCCACGAATTTCCATGTGACATTCATCATTTTGTTCGTTGAAACATCTTTTGATGATCCAGGCGTAGGATCCAAAACATCAACCTCTGGTATATCGAAAACACTGAAAGGAATGACGTCTGTAACTATCTTTGTGTTGTTTTCAAAAACAGCTGAGACCTTCAGGTAGTATTTACCTTCTTTCATTTTCTCTACGTACACAAAAGGCTGCGTTGTTGTGTTTGCATAATCCGAAGAAACAAAAGAAGGATTAGACGATATTATAACGCTGTAACTCTTTACTGCCGGAAGAGGCTCCCAGCTCACCATAAAGAACTCTTCATAAGGCCTTATGACATCCTCATGCCTTGGAGAATTAACCACTATGTCGTTGTTGGTATATACAAAGAACCTTCTGTAAGGTGATACTTTACCGTTAGCCGTTACCACCCTCCAATAATAGGAACCTGGTCCCAGGGTTTGAATAGGGTCGTCTATTTTTGCGCTGTTTGCACTCACATCTATTTTTTGGACCAATTTTGAGAAATCCTGGGTAATGGTCAGAGAATATTTACTGTTACCCGAGATGCCATTCCAAGAGAACTCTATTGAGTTATCAGTTACTACTTCGTTGTTTTTAGGGGAATTGAGGGCAATATCTGAATGATATACAACTTCAAAGCTGCATACATCACTGGACTCCCCTGTAGACTCATTCTTTACTTTCCAAAAATATTGTCCCTTTTTAAGTTGGCTTGTCTTTACGTCGGAAGAATACGTCTTAGCAGTAAAAGCTGTATCAGTGAATTCAGGATTTGTTGAGACCAGGACTGACTTATTAACGGTTAACGGTGCAATGAATTTCAACAGTACTGATGCCGTAGACCCGCTTGGGTCATCTACTTCTATAATATCCTTGCAAGGTGATACATTCCTTGGCCTAGGCTGCTTAGCTACATTTATATCCTTTTCAAGAAAAACGTCTGCGGCAGTCTCTATCAATTCTTCTTCTCGTTTATTCTTACAAAAAGTATTTTGACCTGTTACCTTTATTTTTCTCACACCCGACATAAAAGAGATATTAACTTCCTTTCCCAACGGATTGTCGAACTTAAGACCAAAGCAACCGTAAGAAGGAGTAATAAGGAAATTACCGTCTGAATATTTTGATACGGCTATTTTTGTTTTACCTCCAAGCGCTATGATAAGATCGTCAGGTGTTTTAACTAGAAGTCTGCCGTTATCGTCTATAGAAGCCAGATTACTGTTTATCTTTATTTGTACTGTTTTGTCTATTGGGTTCCAAGCGTTAGAGCCGATATCGCCAGAGAGCACAGTATCTCTACTCGATAGGAGCTTAAGGCCTTCTACCATTTTAGTAGGTTTTGGAGCAGACAGTTCCTCCTTAGGAGATTTCTGAAGCATCTGATTTATTATTGGGAATGAGAAAAAAAGTATCGGGACTATAATAATGTAAGCCAAGAATCTTAATTTCTGACCGGTACTAAGCATAGCCGGATTATACTCTTTAAGTTTGCGAACATCAACAAAAGGAAGTATATTAGTTTTATGGACGCCAAAGAGAGAATAAAAAGCCTGGTTGATAAGCTAAATCAGCACTCTTACAGATATTACGTTCTGGATGACCCAGAGATATCCGATACTGAATATGATGAGCTGTTCAATGAACTAAAGGAGCTAGAAAAGAAACACCCCGAGTTAGTCCTTAGTTATTCGCCTACCCAAAAGGTCGGCTATAAGGTCCTTTCGGATTTTGAGAAAGTAAGGCACAGGTTCCCAATGCTGTCCCTTTCTAACGTGTTCAGCTACGAAGAACTCGAAGATTTTGATACCCGTGTAAAAAAAGTCCTCTCCACAGATAAGGCCATAGAATACATTGCAGAGCCTAAACTTGACGGCCTGGCTGTTGCTATCAGATATGAAAAAGGTGTTTTTTCTAAGGCTGTTACCAGGGGGGATGGGGAAATAGGCGAGAACATAACTGAGAACGCTAAGACCATTAGGAATATACCACTTAAATTATTGGGACATAAATATCCAGAAATCTTTGAGATAAGGGGAGAGATAGTAATACCCAAAGATGAGTTCGAAAAACTCAATGCGCAAAAGGCTAAAAAAGATGAGAAGCTTTTTGCAAACCCCAGGAACGCTGCAGCTGGCTCTGTCCGACAATTGGATTCTAAAATAACGGCAGGAAGGCCTCTATATTTCTATGCACATAGCTTTACAGAAGAAGAACATTTTAAAAGTCACTCTGATGCTTTGGATCAGGCAAAGAATTGGGGATTTATGGTCCCCAAAGACGTTATGATCACATCAGATATTAAGAAGATAAAAACGTATTTTAATAAATTGATAGAGAATAGGGACTCTCTTAACGTCGGTATAGATGGAGTGGTCGTAAAGGTCAACGATACGCATCTGCAAAAAGAGTTGGGCAATATAGCTCGCTCCCCTAGATGGGCTGTCGCATGGAAGCCACCCGCACACACTGCGACCACCACTGTAAAGAACATAAGCGTCCAAGTAGGAAGGACCGGCGTCTTAACGCCTGTTGCGGACCTTGAACCTGTAGAAGTGGGCGGTGTCGAGATAAAAAGAGCAACCCTTCATAATGCCTCAGACCTTGAGAGAAAAGATGTAAGGGTAGGTGATATCGTTGTTATAGAGAGGGCAGGCGACGTGATCCCTGCCATTATACGTGTTGTAGATAACGATAAGGCAAAAAGGGGCGAAGCTTTTAAGTTCCCAAAGAACTGTCCTGAGTGCGGTTCCCACGTAGAACGAGAGGGTGTTAATTTCATCTGCAACAACACGGCTTGTCCTGCTAGGATAAAGGAGAGCATAAATAATTTTGTCTCCCGCAACGCTATGAACATTGAGGGCATCGGGGAAAAACTAATAGACCAGCTTGTTGAGAGGAAGTTCGTTACTTCTTTTTCAGACCTATATCGATTGAACGAAGCGACGCTACTCATGCTTGAAAGGACCGGACAGAAAAGCGCAAAGAACGTCATGGATTCCATAAATAGCTCTAAGTTAGTGAACATGGACAAATTCATAAATGCGCTTGGTATAGAATTAATTGGTGCTGAGAACTCAAAAGAGCTGGCCAAGAGGTTTGCCACAATAGACAAGCTTTTTCATATTAGTTCCAGCCAACTTGAACACATAGAAGGGTTTGGACCTAATATAATAGAAAGCCTCGTGAAGTTCTTTAACGACAAAAGGAACATTAAGGAAATAAACGACCTTATTTCGTTAGGCCTAAAGATAAAGAATGAGCAGACAATAACCGGCAGCAAATTGAAAGGTCTCTCTTTTGTAATAACAGGAAGCTTTGATGAAATGACCAGGGATGAGATAAAGGAACTCATAGAGTCAAACGGCGGAAAGGTTTCAAGCAGCGTAAGCAAAAAAACAAGCCACCTTGTACTTGGTACTGAGCCTGGATCAAAATTAGACAAAGCAAAAGAGTTTGGAACAAAGATACTGGACCTAGATGGTTTAAAAAAAGAACTATCGAAAAAGAACTAAACGCTAAGTCTTTCTAGCACCTTTTTCTTATCCATCATGGTTATTATCTCGAATATCCCAGGGCTTATATCAGTACCTGTTATCAGGACCCTAGTAGCCTGTGCAATATTCTTTAGATTGATATTATGCTTTTCTATTAGAGCTGTAAAAATGGCTTCGACTGCCTTCAGATCATCTAAAGAAGATAACTTTTCTAATTCGCCCTTTAGTTCAGACAAGACCGGTTTGATCTCAGGAGTAATATATTTCTCATACGCCTTAGGATCATATTCTATTTTATCTTTTAGGAAAAACTCCAAACCTTTATATGCATCACCAAGAAATTTAGATCTTTCCTGGACCATCGGCAAGAGCCGTTGAACGTCGGCATCTTTGATCCTGTTCTTGAACTCATCAGGAACAAGACCCTCACTTATCAGTCGTTCCGTCATATCCTTTGGGTCCATGCTTTTTATATAATGGGCGTTCAGCCAATTCAGTTTTTCCACATTAAGCACAGCGGCAGAACTTCCTATAGAGCCTGTATCGAAGGCCTTTACAAGCTCTTCCTTTGTAAAGATCTCCTGATCTCCGTGCGACCAACCAAGACGTACTAGATAATTAAATAACGCTTCCGGCAAATAACCTGCTTTTCTATATTGAGTAACGGCCGTTGCCCCATGGCGCTTGCTAAGTTTTTTCTTATCTGACCCCAGTATCATTGGAACATGGGCGAATGTGGGCGGCATAAGACCAAGTGCCTGATAAATAAGTATCTGCTTTGGGGTATTGTTTACATGATCATCCCCCCTAATAACTGTTGTTATACCCATGTCTGCATCATCAACTACCACGGTAAAATTGTAGGTAGGAGAACCATCTGCCCTTGCAATAACAAAATCCTCTATCTCTTCATGATTTATGCTTATCTCACCAAGGATGGTGTCCACGAACTTTGTCGCGCCTGATTCTGGGATCTTGAACCTTATAACACCTTCATTCACAGGGTTATTCCTGCATTTTTTGCTATATACAGCCTTTCTCTTCTCGGCCATTGCCCGCTCTCTTTCTGCGTCTAATTCCTCTTTGGAACAGTTGCAAAAGTAGGCGTGCCCTGACTCCAATAATTTCTTTATATATGATTTATATAGGTCAGTCCTCTTTGATTGGTAGACTGGATCACCGTCGTAATCCATTCCAAGCCATTGCATGCTTTCAAGTATTTCATCCTCGTACTGCTTTTCGGACCTTTCTATATCCGTGTCTTCTATCCTTAGGTAGAATTTACCTTTATGATGTCTGGCATACAGGTAGTTGAAAATAGCGGTCCTTGCCCCACCAATGTGGAGATAGCCTGTTGGAGACGGTGCAAATCTTACTATTACGCTCATGGTTGTCCGTTATTACCATGTTATTGAAAAAAGATAAATATCATTATACGATAGGACAATGACTGAAGAAGAAAAGAGCATTTGGTTCTTAAGAAAGAACAAACAGAACATTGGCCCTTTATCAAAAATGGAGCTCCTGAACCTTCTTTTTAGTGGCGAAATAGATAACAACGACTATGTTTGGAAGAAAGGGCTTGGGAACTGGATGCAGATAAAGGAACTCTACGAACTCAAGGCCACAAAAGAGATACTTAAAGAAATAGAGGCTGATGAGAAGAAAACATTGTCTCAACTGCCTAAGCTGATAGAGGATACCGACCCAGCTATTCTAAATCCTACAAATATTGCTATAGAGCCTGAACAAGAAACTGAGGTCCAAGCCCCTAAGCAGGACATGCCCGCAAGATCGCTTGAACCAATAAAGAACGAAGCTCCTAAGGAGGAACTTATGCAAACACAGCCAGATAGTCCGGCAAAAGCTCCAAGGACCCCAAAAAAGCTCATGCCTGAATTCATATTCGGTATAATACTTTCCCTCATCGGTGGTTATCAAATGAACAACAACATGGTCCTTGGTAGTGTGGTCGCTGGAGTAGGTATAGTAATGATTCTTGCGTACATAATAGTTAACAGGAAAAAAGGGGTAAAAGATGCAACAAGTAAGTAACGAATTCTATCTCTCTATAATACCTCTAATAGGCGTAAATGGTGGTTTCATCCTTGGATATATAATGTTCCTTCTTTTAGGGTACGGTAAAATACGTCACAAAGATCTAAAGGGCAGATCAGAATCACGCTTGATCCTATCATCCCTTGAGAACTACTGGTTCACCATAACAAGCCCATGCGTTAAACTTTTCATAAAAGCAGGCATCACACCTAATATCATAACAATGTTCGGTCTTTCATTAAGCATCATAGCTGGCTTCTTCTTCTGGCAGGGACACTGGGGACTTGCAGGTTGGATAATGATAGCTGGAGGCGTCTTTGATCTTTTCGACGGAAGAGTCGCAAGAGCTACCAATAAAGTGACCAAAGCTGGAGCATATCTTGATTCAGTAACTGACAGGTATAGCGACGGTTTTATACTAGGAGGTTTAGCTCTTGCCTTTAGGGACAGCTGGGCCTTGATACCAACCTTATTATGTTTCATTGGTTTCTTCGGTGTAAGTTATGCTAGAGCAAAAGCGGAAGCTAGCGGAATAAAATGCAGTGTAGGTTTTTTCCAGAGACCAGAAAGAATATTCTCCCTTGGGCTTTGTGCCATCTTTTCACCAATAGTCTCTTATTATGCAAATATCCAGTATCCTATTTTAATATATTTTATAGTAACAGTACTTGGTATAGGGACCCTGATCACTTCTGTATATAGGGTCTATTATTCGTTCAAAAGACTTTAAAGATGATAAGGTTAATTAAAATAAAAATATTGCCTTATGTCATATATATCCTCTACAGGATCTATATGATGACTGTACGCTATAGCGAACCAGCTATGCCAAAAGAGATAAAAAAGAGTAAAAAATATATCGTAGCCCATTTCCACCAGGACGAGCTGGTCCTAGTTAAAACAAGGATCAATTCCAGTTTTTTTGTAATGACCAGTACTAGCACCGATGGAGAGATGATGACAAGATTTCTTAGTCTCCTTGGTTACCATTGTGTCCGAGGGTCTTCCACAAGAGGCGGTAGTAAGGCACTTGTTGAGATGATACATACTCTTAAGACCTCTAACTACAATGCTGTCCTGGCCGTAGATGGTCCAAGAGGTCCTATATATAAAGTTAAAAAGGGAGCACTGATATTAGCTAAACAAACGGGTTTTCCCATTTTACCAGTTGGAGTAGAAGTAAGCAGGGCCTTTCATATAAATAGCAGTTGGAATAAAGTAATAGTTCCAAAACCATTCTCCAAAGTTACTATAAAATTTGGCGATATAATAAAAGTATCGGCTAATTCAAGTGAAGATAAAATAGAAGAAGCAGCTCAAAAGCTAGAGACTACACTCTCTGAACTTAAAGGCCTATAGTCCTTTTTATGTAATCAAGATTGACCGCTTTTGTATAGGGTAGACTGTTGGTCTCTTCGGTCGATCCTGGAATATTATTCTGTATAGCTGTACTACCTTCAGGTTTAAATGAAACGCTAAACAAGTTATATATAAGTGGTATGGAATCCTCTTTAACTATACCCGTTTTTTTACCTTCTTTAAATGAAGCCAACCTTGCAAAGCTCTTTCCTGGAAGCTCCATATATTCCTTGTCCATATCCCTTTTTACCTTAATATTAGCCCCAAAATTAAGTACAGTAGTCTCAAAGGTGGACCTCTTATATTTCATTAAGAAATCCCCTCCGGACGTGTAACCGGAAAAGTCCTTGGCCAGCAACTCAACAGTGCTATTGCCTCTAAACATTATTACCCCATATCTTAGTGATATTTTGGATGGCAAGCTCTTGAATATATCGATAGCTACAAGGCTTTCTGGTGATACATATATAGTGTTATTGGTGCTCAATAGTATTTCACAATCAGAAGATGACCCTGTGCCTATTTCATCCCCAAGATATATGGAATATGGCATTTTTTTCTCTTCAAGTTTTGTCTTCTTCCCACCACCATATATGTTTACATCATCACCCCTGAATACTATGATACTGCCTATGGGCTGGCTCCTTGTGGGAACATCAGCTGCGGAGCACATTTGGAATATTATGGATATCAATAAAGTATAAAGCATTATTCCTCTCTTAGATTTTTAGTATAACTAGTTT
>JBAXXF010000047.1:0-8019 GCA_037128035.1 bacterium
AGATCAGTGGAAATGGCTCTATATCTTTATCGCTCTATCCTTTCCAATACGGCTGATACATTACATCTTGCTAGTAGGTGAATCATTTACCTTCCTGACGGTCCTTACGCTGATCTTTGAATATGTTCTATTGGCATATTTATTCCTACACGGTGAGTATACAGACAACATCCTCTACATTTTCTTTATCAAGGGACAGTTGAGCCCATACTATCTAATGGCATTGTTGGGAATATTCATGTCCGGGATATGGAAGAGGGATTCAGGACTGGCGCACATATTAGATGCTGGTCCTGTTAGTTCAAATATAGTTAGCAAAAAACAGTTCATGAAAAAAGTAGATGAAGTTATGCACTCAGATCCGATCGTTAATATACTGATGCTGGATCACAAATATATAAAGACTGCCTCCATAGGGTCTATTTGTTCAGAGATACAAACGGGATTTAATCCCTTAGCTATCACGAGACTTTCCAATAATTCTATAATGGTCCTCAACGATGTAGAACAAAGGGACCTTGAGGAATTGGACCTAGCGTACAAGTCACGGTTCGGCGTTTTTTGCATGGACATACTTTCAACGATGATCAGTGATTTTCCATCTCTGATACCTAGGTCAAAGGGGCATGGAGGTCTGAATGGTTCCAACTTTATAATGAATCAGCTCTATCCGAAATTGAGAAGTAACATCAACGATACAATACCTGACTTGGATATTAATTCATTAGATAAGCTATTGTCCAGAGAGGGTATAAAGTACAGAAAGATGTCGGTGAATATGGTGGGTGACTTTATAGAAACGCACACTGCCGGTTCTAAGAGATCCAATGAGATAAACGAGCTCTGTATGCTTTTAAGTAAACATGATCTTATCTTGCCGGATAATATCATCCTAAAAAAAGACTATCTTGGGTTATTGCCTGTCATGCACAATGGGGAGCTCTTGTTCATATATGAATTAGAGAATGTGGATATTAATAAATTCAGATCTATTTTAAGAAGCTTATTGTTAAATGAAGTACGGGGGTCGTGCGGAGTTTAGTGATTGAAATTCTGCGGAGGAGCCTTGGGGCTCTCATGCAGAACTTAGGGTTCACGAACCTTCCGGCATTGATCGTGGGTCGCAAGACCTGCGGGAGTCGGAAGATACGTGTTTTGACAGCCTCCGGGCTGTTTTTAAAGCCCACTTAAGATGCTTTTCTCTCGTAAATTTTTTTGCATCTAAAGTCGCTTGTTGGGAGAGTGGCTATAAAGCCGGCACCGCACAACCCTCCCTAATTCAATTTTCAAAGATCAAAATTCTATTGTCGCCTTAAAGACAGCGATCGATTTCTTTCCGTTAATTCTTAGAGAGCCTTTTGCTCCTGGGATGTTTTCCTTTGTTTTGTGTAACACTTCCTTGTCCATAATGAACTTATCGGCTACATCCTGTGAGTATGCACTCTTTTGTATAAAATCATCTAAACAGACCTTTATGGGTTCTTCTTTCTTATCAGTGAAAATGCTGACGACACCCCTAGCACCAAATTTAGGATCAACCCCCACTTCCTTTATACTTACCTTATTGTAGACTAGGTACCCTATAAATGAGGCTGTCTCAGGATCTACTTTCCTGTCTTCAATTGCTTTACCGTTCTTTGATTCAAGAAGTTCCTTATCATTTATAGCCAGCTCTTGTTTTAGAGCCATGACGCCTTTCAAATAACCAACAGCTTTGCAGGTAGCCAACTCTTCTTTTGTGTATTTATATTTAATTACGAATAACGGTCTTACACCACAGGATTTGGCGATAGAGAAAGTCACTTTGCACCCATCTTTCTTCGCGCATGAATCATATTTAAGTTTAAGTTTATCACTTAGGTTTATGGTACATTCTTTCTTTTTATCTCTTAATTTATATTCATAAGGATCAGTGTTTGGATCAGACATTACTGCTGCTGTCTCTTTCATCGTACCAAAATTGTATTTATCTCCACCGATAGCGGCGATATTAGACCCGATCGTGCTTTCGATAACTTCTTGAGCGGTCAAGTTTGTAGGCCACTCATTATTTGTTCCATTTGATGCGGTCAAGCTCATAAGCCTGTGCTTTCCGCCACAGCTTGCAACCAATAGAATGATAATGGAGGCTCCTACCAGTTTACGCATTTGTTGCTTTTCGCCCTCCCAAGTAACCTTATTCTAATGTGTTATTATGACACATATGTCTGTTTATGTCAACATAATATGTCCGTGTCTGAATATTTTTATAACTATATGAAATTAATGTGCTTTATTAGGTGGATTGGGCGGGTTGATGGTCGATTTTGCATCCAGCTTGGAGGGAGCTAACCCTGTCGTATCAGCTGGATGCAAGATTACCTATTTGATCAGTTGTTCAAAGTACAAGGAGCGCTGCCAAGACAACCTATGTTCAAAATTGGCGAATTAGACAATTTGCATTTTCCAGCAACGCAGACTTGGTCATTGTCACAATCACTAGTTGCGGCACAGTTCTTCATAGAAGCAACCACTGCATCCAAGAATGCTTTTTCTTTATCAGTTGTAGTTGGGACCGTGCAATTTGTTGTATTCCAGCATGTGCACCCGATGATCTTAGACATTAAAAATCCATCAATGTTGGTTTCTTTACCATCTCCATTGATGTCCAAGAAATCTTGGATCTGTGGCTGTGCTGGAGCTTTTACTATGCCGATGTAGGCAAGGTTAGTAAACAGGATCGGTGTGTTAGCTAGCGGTTTACTATAACAGCTGACGTAGGGGACAAAAGCTACAGCGTCACAGTTTAGAGTTGGATTAGCGGCTATAAAAGCCTCTACGTCTTTTTGATCAACAACACCATCTTTATTAACGTCAGCAGCAGCTATTTCTTTTGTGAAGATAGGATCAGCAAGTATCCCCTGTGCGGATACCGGCAGTGCATTGAACATCTCTACAGTTATAATGAGTCTTTGGTCGTCACAGTTAACTCTTCCGTCGTTATCTATATCGTATGGGAGAACTGCACTTTTTTTGCTTCCCTCATCATCAGTCACAACAGGGGTGTTGTCAGCGGCTGGAGCTTGTCTTACTCGTGCGCTACAGCTTACGAAAGATGCGACTGAAAAAACTAGGGTAAAAGGGATGACCAAAAGGATTAGAGCCGATCTTGAAGTCTTCATCTGAGTACCTACCTCGGCCCTTTATCGCATTATAACAACTCATACCAATTTTGTCAAGTTTTTATTGCGGCCATCCTATTTGCTTGGTCGGTTATGTCTCAGTTTTTTTTCTTGCAAAGGCTATCAAGGCTGAAAGGTCCAGCTCCCATGCCCAGTACAAAGAATATAGCACCTGTTAACCCTGCATTCATTATGAAATGCATTACTTGCATTGATGCTTCTTGTCCGGAATAATTCCAGAAAGCATGAAAATGAATGGTCACAGGTATCATGAAAAGTAGAAGGCATATAGCGCCTATTGTTGTTTTATATCCGAATATAAAAGATAGAGCCCCGACTATTTCGAGGATAGTGGCTAGAACAAGACGAAAATCCAAAGCAGTGTACAGGCCCACAGAGTGAGAGTACATGACGGCTTCCTGATAATGGGTCATCCTGTGTATAGCACTGAACACAAAGATAGAAGCGATAAGTATCCTAACCAACAAGAACGCTCCAAGCGCGTAAGTTATTAATCATAGTGCACCCCCTTTGATTTACAGGTATAGTCTTGATAACAGGATTTGTACATAGGGTCTAATAGGGAGGGACAATGAACTTTTTGTTTATTTTGGGGGCTGCCTTTTCTTTGTTCTTAAACAACATATGTGCTTCTGAGCAGTCAAAGGTGCCGCATCCTAACGACGAACAATTAAAGAAGATCCTCTCAAGCTTTGAGAGCTACTCAGAAAAAGCTATGAAAGACTGGGACGTCCCTGGGATGGCCATAGCAGTGGTTAGGGACGATAAGATCATTTATAGCAAAGCATTCGGGGTTAAAGAAAAGGGTAAATCGGACCCTGTTGATGTGAAAACAATATTCCAGATAGGCTCTATATCAAAATCTTTTACATCTACGCTGGTAGCTATGATGGTAGATAAGGGATACCTGAAATGGGACGACAAGGTCATTGACCATCTTCCTGACTTTAGGATGTATGACCCTTGGGTAACTTCTGAATTTGAGATAGAGGACCTCTTGGCTCAGCGCAGTGGCTTGGAAACACAATCACTATCGTCACTGCCATTCTTTGGCTTTGACAGGACATACACAATGCAGGCTGTGAAATATGTTAAGCCTGTGTATAGTTTCCGTTCTAAGTTCTCTTACATCAATACTACTTTTCTATGGGCGGCAGCATTAGTAGAGAAATATACGAAGAAGTCCTGGGAGAAGAACTTGGATACACGGATTTTTGGTCCATTAGGAATGACCAATTCTTCCTCCACGATGAAGGATTATGTCAATGCCAAGAATTCAGCTACATTGCATACAAGAAAGGACGGTGATCCCGACGGTGAAGTAGTGGCATTGCATAAGGATTGGCCATTCTTTGATTGGGTATATACATTTGGGCCAGCTGGCAGTATCGCTTCAAACGTTTTGGACATGTCAAAATGGATCAGGCTGCATCTTGCTAAAGGAAAGTTCCAAGGTAAGCAGCTCGTAACTGAGGACAACCTTAATTACACACATATGCCGCACACGATAGCTAGTGCACCCATAGAGGGTGAACAGATGTATTATGGTCTTTCATGGGTATACAATACATATAAACCTTACTCTATTGTTTGGCATAATGGCGGGACATTGGGAGCCAAGAGCATAGTTTCTTTTATGCCTGAGGCTGGCATAGGAATAGTTGTACTTACTAACCTAAATGATGACGAGGTACCGGAAGTCCTTGCCAAGAAATTCTACGATCTATATTTTGATAACCCAGCAAAGGACTGGAGCAAAGAAGAGCTGGATAAAGTTGCAAAGGCTAAGGAAGAATTTAAAAGCAAAATGCCTAAAACGCCTCTTCCAGCTAACACGATAGCGCAGCTACCATCAGAAAGATATGTAGGGACCTATAATAATAAAGCATACGGAAAACTTGAAGTTAAAGTCGATAAGAACGGACTTTTTGCATTACTGGGGCCTAAGAAAGTCAAACTTTCACTGAAGCATTGGAATGCTAATACGTTCGAGTTGAGCATTTCTGATCTTGCAAAAAAGGGAGAGTTCGTCCGTTTCAACGTGGACCCAAATGGCAAGATAAGTTCAGTGCTCATCAAATTATGTAAAGACGTAGATGAGGGTATCTTTGATCTAGTTGAAGATGCCGATAAATAGATAGTCATTGATCTAAACAGAAAAATGCCCCAGCGGTGTTACCGTTGGGGCATTTTTGTAAACGTTAATTAAAATTGGGCTAAATTAGTTCTTCTTGTGACCTTTTTTAGCTTTCTTTACTTTCTTAACTTCTTTAACTTCTTTAACGTCAGCAACTTTCTTGTCAGCAGCAGGAGCAGCTTTTACTTCAGCAGCCTTTGCAGGAGCAGCTTTTACTTCAGCAGCCTTTGCAGGAGCAGCAGGAGCAGCAGCTGGCTTGTTGTCAGCAGCCATTAAGCTTGCGCAGAAAAGAGCACTAACCATTACTACAACTAATTTTTTCATTTTAAAATCCCCCTATAAGATTTTTATTACGGTCCTTTATCTGGATCCGATTTTTTATGAGTTCATTTTACCATTTTCAATATTATGGGAAGATTACGGCCCAAAATTTTTTTTATTAATACAAAATATCTAATAATTACAGACATTTAATTTTTGTGCTATGAGCTGATTTATATGTTAAAAGAGGTCTATGAAGATACTTTTGGTTGAAGACTCAAAGCGTTTGCAGGAATCTTTGCAAAAGGCTTTCAAGAATATGGGATACGCTGTTGATTTTGCATTAGACGGTGAAGAAGGTCTTTGGCTTGCCCAGAACAACGATTACGACATCGTTATACTCGATCTGATGATACCCAAAATGGATGGTGCTACAGTTCTGAAGAACCTCCGTGAAACCGATAAAAAGACCCCCGTGTTGATACTTAGTGCAAGGGATGCCATGGAAGATAAGGTTGGTGGCCTTAACATAGGTGCCGACGATTATCTTACAAAACCCTTTGCATTGGAAGAGTTAACAGCAAGGATAAACGCCGTAGTAAGAAGGAAATATTCCTCTGACAAGAACATAGTGAAGTTCTCCAATGTGGAAATGGACATCTCCAGTAAGAAGGTCCACATCAAGGGTAAGGAGGTAGACCTTACACCAAGGGAATATACCGTTCTTGAATATATCCTTTTGAGGCGAGGAAAACTTGTCAGCAGGACAGAAATAGAAAGCCATGTATACAACTATAGTAAGGAGCTCATGAGCAACGTGGTAGATTCAGTGGTCTGTAATATAAGGAAAAAGCTTGGCTCTTCAGGCTCTTTAATAATCACAAGAAGAGGTTTTGGGTACATAATAGAATGAGAGTGACTACCATATCCATAAGAAAAAGACTGACCCTTACGCTACTACTGGTGATAATGACCATCGTCGTAGCGGGTGGAATGTACCTTTACGTCTTTTTTGCAGAATACAGTTTAAGCAGGTTCGACCATTACCTTAGTACTAAGGTAAGAACGGTAGCGGCTATTCTTGAAAGCGATCAAGGGGACTTTAACTACGAGTTGGATAAGTTCCTCCCTGAGTTCGAGAGAAAAGTGGACTCTGAATATTTTCAAATATGGTTAGAAAAAGGAAAGGTAATAAGAAAATCCAGGTCTTTAATGAAATTCAATCTTCCAAGAAGGACGGGTACATTAAATAAGCCCGAGTTTTGGGACCTCACCTTGCCTGATGGACGACCGGGCAGAGCTGTTGGGATCCATTTCATCTATTCTTCTGATGATGACAAGATGGCCAAAGAGTATTCCAGACAACCTGTAGAGATAGTGCTCGCCAGTAGTAAGAATAAATCTAAAAGCGATATAATCAATTTTGGTATAAAGCTTTCTATAGGTATCTTCCTTATTTTAGTCGCGATAGTGCTCTTAGTGCCTTACCTAGTAAGGAAGGGTGTATCACCCATAAACAAGCTGGCTGACTCCGTTTCCAAAGTTGAGACTAAAAGTCTTGATATCAGATTCTCTACCGATGATCTGCCAAAAGAGCTGCGGCCGATAGCAGAAAAACTGAATGAGCTTCTGGTCCGACTTGAGGAAGCGTTCAAAAGAGAGAAACGACTTACTGCTGACATAGCACACGAACTTAAGACGCCATTGTCCGAACTTATAACAATGACGGAAGTAAACCTTAACTGGCCAGCTAGTAATGATGATAATAAAAAAACGCTTTCTGACGTGCTTGATATAGCAAAACAGATGCAAACACTTGTCTCTACTATCCTTACACAGGTAAGAATGGAGTCAAAAACACAGAGGGTGGCACTTGAGCAGATAAACATATCGACCGTGCTGATCGACCTTATAAAAGTGCATAAGAAAGAGGCTGAGAGTAGGTCTTTAAAATTGGAGAGTAGCTATATCCAGGACCTGATGGTGGAAAGTGATAAACCAATGCTTTACTCCATCATCAACAACCTTTTGAGCAATGCAGTGCAATACTGTGCTGACAAGGGTATTATAAGTTGTTCTCTCTCAGTTAGAGAGGAAGACATGGCCATAATCCTTAAGATCAGGAATTCCAATAGTGATCTGACTGAAGAGGACCTTCCTTATATGTTCGAACCGATGTGGAGAAAAAGCAAAGCAAGGACTTACGTCGATAACAGTGGCCTTGGGCTCACTCTTGTTAAGTCGTTCTGTGATGTCCTTAGTATTGGACTGAAGACGGAACTATCAGAGGACAAGGATTTTTGTGTCACTCTTGAGTTCCTTAAAAACGTAGACTAAGAGGTTTTTTATGGTATATCGCTTAATTATGTCTAAAAAAAATATTTTAATGCTCTCAATAATTGTGGGCATCGTTGGGACTGCCAGTTGTTCCAATAATTC
>JBAXXF010000048.1:0-7938 GCA_037128035.1 bacterium
ATGTCCCACTTGATACCATAAAAATCGGCAGGTACTTGAGCAAGCTTCAACACAAGATCGCAAATATCTTTTTTGGAAAAAATTGAAAAATAAGTTTGAACAGTGGAGAACATATCAGGCAAATAGCGTCCATTCAAATACCCAGTTGTGGCAGGTAACACGAACGGAAGCTCAAATGCCTTTTTTAAGGTCTCAGGCTTTATCACTTCATGTTCAAAGAATGTCTTTTCTGAATCAGAAACGATGAGATCAAGCATAAGCTCATATATGGTCTCATCCTTTTCCATGGCTATAGTTTCGACATTAACTTCTTCATATTTCTTCATATCTCTTTTTGATGTGGTGACCAGTTTAAGGGTCTCTAATTCAGCCTCGTTGTATTTTAGCTCTGCAAACAGTGCCCTTACATTCTCCTGCTTTTTGAACCTCACCCTCAGTTCTTCAGAGGAAAAGCCCTTTATGCTCTCAGGTATGACGTCATGTAACCTTAATAGTCTGCTTGGATAAGGCGACACATCAACTATCAATGCCTTAGCATCTTTTTTCCTTCTATCTAGAATGGACAGCATGGCGTCCAGCTGTTCACTATTATTTGGGGTCAGCCGACTTATATGCAGCCTTATCCCGTAGTTCCTTGCAAGGTTTATCGCCTTGTCTATATCCTTAAGATGATTCTTGGAGCCCTCTACATTAACACAGAGGATGCCATCTTTTTGTTGCAGGACCTTAAGTAGGACCTCTAGTTCTTTATCATCATTCCATCCAACACTGGAAGGGCTCTGAGAAACAGAGATCGATAACCCTATGGCTCCATCGTCAATAGAACGTTCAAAGACATACTGCAAAGCAGAAAGGCCAGCAGCTGAAAGGACAGGATTAAGCGAACACTCAAGCCTCATGGTCCCGTGAGGGCTATAGAACAAAGTGTTGGTAGCTGTCTTAAGATTGAGGTTGTCCAAATATTGAAAGACCGATTCCCATTTCCATTTTAACTGAGGATTACCTAATCCCGAGGATACATATTGGGAATGGAGCATGTAATTCTTATGACTCACAGGTGCGACACTAAAGCCGTCATGCCCAAGCACCTCAACGGCTATACCTTGGGATAACGCGGATATCCTGGAGGGGTCGCCTATTGCGGAGAGATCACTCTTACTATGCACATCAAAAAAGGCTGGAATAAGGTACTTGCCTTTAGCGTCTATTACTCTGTCAAAATGGTCTATAGGTATTGATGATCGGTCATTGTAGACTTCCACTATCCTGGACTCAACTACAGCTACACCACCGATGAAGATCTTCTTTTTATGACAATCTACAAGCCTTGCATTGTTTATTAAAAAATCCATAGTTTTAACGTTCAACCAACGGCATTTTCATCCGCTTTTTTAAAGTATTTCCTTATAAAGAACACAGCGACAGCAATTAAGAAAAGTGCAAGCAAGACGTACTGAACATGTTTTACTGATGAGATTATATAATCTATCCTATGCCCGTTCATATATGCAACATATACGAGCAGTGGCACACTTATGGAAGAGGCAAGAGCATCGAACAGGATGAACCTGCTATAACCGACCGATACCATCCCCGAAGTAAAGAACACAGAATATCTTAAGCCAACGATGAATTTACTGATGAAGATGAATTTACTGCCGTGCTTATGAAGGAGCTTTTCAGCTTTCTCCTCATGCTTCCTTGTAATAAGTCTATTGAGTATAGGGACAGAGAATATTTTTGGTCCAAGCTTTTTTCCCAAGAAATAGATTACACTATCCCCTGCCAATACAGCAACAAAGCCTACTATCAGACCAACGTTTGGATCTATATATCCACTATACGCCATATATCCCACAGCAAGGAATGTTACATCCTCTGGAAATGGGAACCCTACGGCACCGGCAAGGAGTAACACTACTATCATTGCATAGATGTTGAGGGCACTAGCGTTATTGAAGAACTGAAGTACGTGTTCCATTCTTTTCCTTTATAACTTACACGATGATGCTATAGCCAAAACTATAGATAAGTATTTGGATTCGTGAGTATCCGATCTTGATGTAAGAACAAGCGGAGCCCTGGCTCCTGCAACTATTGCCGCTGAACGGCCCTGTCCAAAGTTGCATAGGGCCTTATATATCATGTTCCCGCTTTCTATATCGTCAGCAAGGATAACATCAGCATCGCCAGGAACATCCATATGATCTAACTTTTTAACTTTTGCGGCGTGTTTAGATATCGCGACATCTAGCGCGAATGGTCCATCAACAAAGACCTCGCCAAGTTTGCCTTCTTTTGCCATCATGGATAGTTTTTGAGCATCCAGGGTAGCTGGCATTTTATCCGGGTTCACTGTTTCCACTGCACATATTGCTGCAACCTTTGGTTTTTTTACGCCAAGGCAATTAAGAACGTCTGCCGCATTCTTAATAAGCCCCATTTTATCTTCAAGCGACGGTCTTATAGTAACTGCTGCGTCTGTAACGGCTAAGAATTTGTGATAAGTTGGAAGATCGAATAGTGCAACATGGCTTAAAAGTTTTCCAGACCTTAGGCCTTTTTCCTTATTAAGGATAGCCCTCATGTAATCAGAAGAGCTGACCAGTCCTTTCATCATAACGGAAGCTTTACCGCTGTTAACTAACTGGGTACATATCTCTCCGATCTTTGAAACATCTGATTCGTCTATGAGCTCCATACCTGATAGATCAAAGTTGGATTCCTTCGCGATCTTAAGTATGTTGGCTTTGTTACCTACCAAGAAAGAATCGGCTATACCACTGTTCCGTGCTTCAACCAGAGCTGCCAATACTTCTTCATCATCAGCACACATAACAGCGACTTTTTTCTTTCCACCGGTCCTTGCATTTTCCTGTTTTACTTGTTGGATCAATTCGTCAAAATTTGAAACGCGCATTTTAATTAAACTCCTTTGCTTTTTCTTCATTATTTAAAACTCTTAACGCACCAAGTGCTAGGGCCTTCATTTCTTCTTCGCCCGGAACAACTTCAATTGCTGCTATAAAAGAGACTTTACTCTGTATATAATCGACCAGTCTTTTATCGTTGGCCACGCCGCCGGTTATTATTATTCTATCCACTTTACCATCCAACACAGCAGCACAAGCACCGATCTCTTTTGATATCTGGTAGCACATAGCATTAAAGATCGATGTAGCTTTTTCATCCTTGCTGTCGATCCTCTTTTCTACCTCTATCATATCGTTAGTGCCAAGATAGGCTACAACGCCACCCCTACCTTTTATCATCTTTACTACGTCCTGCTTTGTATATTTACCACTAAAACAGGTCTCTACAAGTTGTCCGACCGGAAGTCCTCCGGAACGTTCAGCAGAAAATGGGCCGTCCCCATCCAAGGCATTATTAACATCTATTACTTTTCCGTTCTTATGTGCACCTACGCTTATTCCACCACCGATATGCGCTACAATGAAATTGCAATCATCATAGCTCTTGTTGATCCTTGTAGCCACATTCCTTGCAACAGCTTTTTGATTAAGGGCATGGAATATGGATATCCTTTCAAAATGTGGATGGCCAGCAATGCGGGCTTCCGCAGAGAGCTCATCTACAACGACTGGATCTACTATGAACGATGGAACGTTTATCTTCTCACTGATAGACTTGGCCATCAACGCACCAAGGTTAGAAGCATGCTCTCCGTGCTTTGCGCACTTTAAGAACTCACACATTTCCTTGTTAACTTTGTAGGTACCTCCAGGCAATGGTTTTAAGACCCCGCCTCGTCCAACAATAGCGTTAATGGAATTTAACTGGATGTTGTTCTCCTGCAGAAAGCCAAGAACAAAGCTTTCCCTGTACTCGTGTTGATCCGCTATGGTAGCAAACTTACCAAGGTCCGATTCACTATGCCTTAATGTAACCCTTACAGCCTCTTTTTCACCATCAAAGATGGAGATTTTAGTAGATGTAGAACCTGGATTAAGTACTAGAATCCTTTGAGACACTTGTTGTTCTCCCCTTCGCCGTTAATAACATAATCGGCTGTTTTTTTGATTATTGCGATATTCTTTTCCGCAAGTTCTTTTCTCTTTAGTGATTTATGCACCACATGTGCCAGCTTCTCTACAGGTATGATCTTTGTAGCGGCCAAATATGCGGCAAGTGCTGCAACGCTCTGTGCTGCTGGTACGCCCATCTCTGTGGCTATGCCAGTTACAGGAACGTAATATGTTTTAACATCTGTTCTTGTTACCCTAGTCTCTATTATGGATGAGTTAACTATGATCGTTCCACCAGGTTTCACTGATGATTCGAATTTTTCAAGAGATGGACCGTTCATTGCTATTAGGACATTAGGTGTTTCAACAAGCGGTGAACCTATTCTCTTGTTGCTTAGTCTGACGTTACAATTTGAAGTACCGCCTCTCATTTCTGGGCCATATGAAGGTATCCAGGATACTTCCAGGCCTTCGTACATTGCTAGAACTGATAGTGTAGTACCTGCGGAAAGAACGCCCTGTCCGCCGAATCCCGCGATCTTAACGTTCTGATCAACAAAATTCTTTTTATCTGTGCTTGGTTGATAGTCACTGTTGTCATCTATTAAGTTAAGCCCCTTGAATATCTGCTCCTTAGTAGGATTGATCGCAGGAGCGAACCTTGGTTCTCTTGTCGCTGTTTCATCCTTAAAGCAGTTTATTGGGAATATCTTGTGTAGAGTTTCTTTTACCCATTCGTTGGTCTCAGCAGGGCTCTTTTTAAGTCCGCTAGGGCAAGCTGCCAGAACCTCTACAAAGGAAAAGCCTTTGCCTTCTATCTGGTTCTGTATAGCTTTCTTTACAACGTTCCTGGTCTTAGCCCTATTTGCTACGTCAGCAATGCTAACTCTTTCAACGTATACTGGAGCATCCAACTGAGCGATAAGTTCAGAGACCCTGATAGGGTATCCTTCATTCTCAGCTTTTCTTCCATAAGGGGATGTGGTGGTTTTTTGTCCGATTATAGAGGTCGGAGCCATCTGGCCTCCGGTCATTCCATATATTGCGTTGTTAACAAAGAACATCGTCATTGCTTCACCGCGGTTAGCGGCATGGATTATCTCAGCTGTACCTATTGCGGCAAGGTCTCCGTCGCCCTGATAGCTAATGACTATACTGCCAGGAAGAGATCTTTTTACACCAGTACCGACCGCAGGAGCACGTCCGTGTGCTACCTGTATATTGCCTGTATCAAAATAGTAATACGCGAACACAGAGCAGCCAACAGGTGAGATGAAGATAGTTCTATCTTGTATCCCAAGCTCGTCGATAGCTTCTGCTATCATTTTGTGGAGCACACCGTGCCCACAACCAGGACAGTAATGGGTAGTTATGGTGTCAGCTGAACCTTTCCTTGTGAAATCCTTAAAAAAAGCTTTTGGTTTTTCCAATATGTTACTCATCGTGTGTACTCCTTTACTCGACTATTGAGACAAGTTCTTCGACCGTAGGGACCATTCCACCCATTCTGCCGTAAAACTCTATCTCCTTTTTGCCTTTGACCGCAAGGCGGATATCATCCACCATCTGACCGTTGCTTAATTCAACTGCGATCACTCTCTTTGCGCGAGCTGCAACATCTATGCAAGCCTGCTTTGGGAACGGGAACAAAGTTATAGGTCTTAGAAGACCTGCTTTGATGTTCTTCTCTCTTAAGATATCAACGGAACTCATCGCGATCCTAGAAGAAACGCCATAAGCGACGAACACAACATCCGCGTCGTCCAGTTTATATCCTTCGAATTTTGCTTCGTTCTTTTCTATCTCTGCATATTTTTTGTTCAGTTTTATATTGTGAGCTTCTAAGCCTTCAGCGTCCATAACAATAGAGGTTATAAGATTGTTCCTACTCTCTTTGTCTGCATAAAGGGCCCAATCAAAACGTTTCGCTTTTTTGATCTCTTCTGGGAACTTTACAGGCTCCATCATCTGCCCTATGTAAGCATCTGTAAGGATGATCACAGGTATCCTGTATTTTTCTGCAAGATCAAAAGCTAGATAACCGTGGTCTGCCATTTCTTGCACTGAGTTAGGGGCTAGAACTATTGTCTTATAATTACCGTGTCCTGCACCTTTTACTATCTGATTATAGTCGCCCTGTTCTGGATATATATTCCCAAGCCCTGGGCCTGCTCTCATAACATCGACTATAATACAAGGAAGTTCAGCACCTGCAAGATATGAAATGCCTTCTGCTTTAAGGCTTATTCCAGGTCCAGATGATGCGGTCATGACCCTTGCGCCTGCGCCTGCAGCACCGTAAACCATATTTATCGCAGAGACTTCACTTTCTGCCTGGATGAAAACCCCACCGACAGGTGGAAGATAATAAGCGGCAGCATGAGCTATCTCACTTGCGGGAGTGATCGGATATCCAAAATAATGTGTGCATCCAGCAAGGATGGCACCTTTTACAACAGCCTCGTTACCTTTTATGAATTCTCTATGCATATTATTTCTCCTTCTTAAATACTTTTATGGCGCCTGGTTCTGGACAGGTATAAAAACAGATACCACATCCTATGCATCCCTCGCCTTTATATTTGACGTAGATATAACCTTGACTATTTATACAACCGGACGGAACTAATACTTTTTTGGGGCATGCGGCTACACAAAGATGACAGCCTTTACATTCCTCAACACGGATCTCTACCTTAGGCTCTTTCATGTTAGGATCTCCTTCAAAGAAGTGTTAAAAACACATAAGGGAATATTCTAGTTTGGACATCATGTCAAGGACACAAGGGTACTGACACTGGCAAGAAGCTGACCGCATTCCACTATCCTATTTGCAGATTGTGGCAACACATAGTATCCTTAGGGAATGGGTATAAAGACAATTAAAAACAGGTACTTTTTGAACGTTAAGTTCCTTTTGTGGCTTTACCTCTTCCTTTCCACTTCTGTAGCAGTACACAAGTTCCTCACGCATAAACTGGCAAACTACATGACCTTTTCTACGAGCTTTTGGAACATGTTCAGCGGCGTTAATCCTTATTACCAAGTCCTTGAGTATAAATACAGTCCTGCTTTTTGTATGTTCATGGCACCTATGGCTGTGTTACCCGACTGGCTTGGTTCCATAATTTGGAATGCTATAAACACACTGATACTTTACTTTGGTGTGACTAAGCTAAAGCTGGATAACAACAAAAAGGCCTTCATCCTTTGGTTCGTTATCTTTGAATACATGACCTCCATACAAAATCTGCAAAGCAATGTAATGATGACTGGGCTGATGCTTCTGGCATTTGCGCTCTTTGAAGATGAAAAGACCTTTTGGGCAAGCTTTGTGGTCGTTGCACTCTTCTTTACAAAAATATTTGGAGCAGGCATCGGATTGATCTTCCTTTTCTACCCCAAGAAAACAAAATTTGTTATGTACTCTGTCTTTTGGACCGCCGTATTGATACTTGTACCACTGGCCATCGTACCATGGGATTTTTTTGTTGTACTTTATAAAAGCTGGCTAGCCGTAATAACTACAGACTTTTCAGCGACGCTCGGCGTATCCGTTATGGGGATACTAAACCTTATAGTCCCAGTATCAAGAGCATCCATACAGTTTTGTGGGCTTTTCCTTTTGCTACTGCCCTTGGCTATCAATTTCAAGAAGTTCTCCGACTATAAATATAGACTTTTATACGTTGCTTCTATTCTCATCTGGGTCATCATTTTCAATCACAAAGCTGAATCCCCGACGTTCATAATCGCTGTCACAGGTGTGGCTCTATGGTATTCAGTCTCTGAACTTACACCCTTCAATAGGGTGCTAGTACTTCTTGTGTTCGTGTTCACAACTCTCTCACCGACAGATCTTTTCCCAAAAATAATATTTAGGTGGGTGAACTACAATATAGTGAAAGCGCTACCGTGCATACTGGTGTGGATAAAGATACAGTATGATCTT
>JBAXXF010000049.1:0-7894 GCA_037128035.1 bacterium
CTGTTTAAGTGTCTCTATGTAGATCCTGTTCTTCTTCCTTCTGTCGACCTTATAGCAGCCAACGTTGCTCATTATATGACTGACAGTGAAACCTTTAAAAAGGTTAAGTCCTGCTCCCCATAGAGGAGGGTTCAGCCCAGCTGAATGTATCATGTGTCCTAGCACTATGGAGTCAAAATTACTTACGTGGGTAGGGACGATCACGAGGGAACCGAATTTCTGTAACCTTTTTACAAGCTCTATATTACCCCTGACCATTACCTTGTTCCTAAGTTCCTTTGAGCCTCTGAAGTTCTTAAAGAACTGTACTATAGAAAAGGAATTGAGCATGAAGTTCAGCGCTATTGGGGTTACCTTCTGGAGGGCAATGTACAAGCATCTATTGAAGTTCCCATGGATCTCATGGGCATAGTACTCAGCTAGGCGTTTTACTTCCTGGTTAATGCTGTCTTTGTCAGAGGACCTGAGCTTTTCCCTTATGGATTTTACGAACCTCATCTTTTCAAGGGATTTACTCTTCTTTTCACTCTCTATTTTGGCAAGCCTGGTCTCTGTTTTTAGGCTCTCTTCGACCAGTTTGGACATGTCTTCATTGGACTTGGAAAGGGACTCCACTACCATGTCCGGTATTCGTTTTTTTACCTTGTCATCAAGTTTGGGTGTGCGAACCATTACGTCTCACTCCGTATCAGCCGTTTAGTCTATGCACTTTATTTGAAAAGTGGTAGTCAAATCTAAAGTTTGTTATTATAAATACTGTTTAATACTGCTAAAGTTATATGTAAAGGGGGTCTATTCCTAAATGTTTTTTGACAGAATTATGAACATGTTATCCAACGATCTCGCTATAGACCTGGGGACAGCTAACACGCTGGTTTACGCCAAGGGACTGGGGATAATCGCTAACGAACCTTCCGTTGTTGCAGTGCAAAAGGACATAAGGGGCCTAAAGAGGGTCGTTGCGGTCGGTAAAGAAGCAAAAGAAATGCTTGGCAGGACACCTGGTAGCATTGTTGCCATAAGGCCAATGAAAGACGGTGTTATTGCAGATTTTGAAGTAACGGAAGCAATGCTTAGATATTTTATAGCAAAAGCCCACAATAGACGAGCACTGGTAAGACCAAGAATAATGATCTGCGTTCCATATGGTATCACTGAGGTAGAAAAGAGAGCCGTTAGAGAGTCAGCTGAATCAGCTGGTGCTAGAGAGGTCTTTCTTATTCAAGAGCCTATGGCGGCCGCTATTGGAGCAGGCCTACCAATTACAGAACCTGGCGGAAATATGATAGTTGATATCGGTGGCGGTACGACGGAAGTCGCAGTTATCTCCCTTGCTGGTATAGTCTTTAGTAAGTCCGTAAGGGTCGGCGGCGACAAAATGGATGAAGCAATAATAAACTATATAAAAAGAAAATATAATCTTTTGATCGGAGAAAGGACTGCTGAGAACATAAAGATCAACATAGGCTCTGCTTATCCAGACGATGAAGCCAGAACAATGGAAGTAAAGGGACGTGACCTGGTAGCAGGCGTACCTAGGACCGTTGTGGTCAACTCGGATGAGATAAGGGATGCGCTATCTGACCCTATCAACGCAATAGTAGAGGCTGTAAAAGTTTCGCTGGAAAGAACTCCTCCAGAACTTGCAGCAGATATAGTTGATAAAGGGATAGTCCTTACCGGTGGTGGAGCGTTATTGAGGAACCTTGACGTGTTGCTGAGAGAAGAAACGGGGCTCCCTGTAATGCTGTCTGAAGACCCTCTTACAGCGGTTGTGCTTGGTTCAGGGAAGGCGCTTGATCAGTTGAACACTCTATTAAAGGGCGTAACGATAGAGTAATAATAGATGCATAATAAAATACTCGGAAAAAAATACAAGGAAATGATAGTCCTGCTGGCTGTCGTTCTGGTCCTTGTTACCGTCAATGCCACTCACAGAATAGAACATCAATTACGTTGGTACGATAAAGCGATAGTCTTCATGACGGCGCCTGTCCAGTATGCCCTTACCTCTGTTATACAAGGTGGTGTTAGGGTCGTAGATAATTATTTTTTCCTTGTAGATGTCAAAGAGGATAATGAATACATAGTCCAAGAGAACAATATACTCAAGAACAGGTTGCATCAGCTTCAGGAATCCGAATATGAGAACTCAAGACTTAAAAAGCTGCTATCTTTTAGGGATAGGCTAGCTATACCTATGATCTCCGCAGAGGTTATCGCAAAAGATCCTTCGTCGGTGTTCAAGACCTTGAGAATAAACAAGGGTGAAAAAGATGGCGTGAGGATCTCCATGCCGGTCGTTAATTATAATGGTGTCGTTGGACAGATCATAAGAGTGTTCGGTGATTACAGCGACATCCTTTTGATCACTGATCCTAACTCGGAAATAGATGCTATGGTGCAGGAAGACAGGGCAAGAGGCGTGATCGAAGGACTGGGAAAGGATAATTGTCGTCTAAAATACCTGGAACGACTTGACGATGTTAGAGTTGGAGATGTGATACTTACATCGGGGATGGAAAAAAGATTCCCTAAGGGCATAGTTATAGGGCAGGTCGTTGATATAAAGAAAAAAAGATTCGGTATTACGCAGGAAGTAACTATAAAACCAAGCGTGAACTTCAATAAGATAGAGGAAGTCTTTGTGGTGGTAGTTAACCAATGAACATCTTTTTGTATGTTTGTACGGCTATTATGTTCATTATCTTTCAAGCATCTTTCCTTAATTACTTTCTCCCATCTTATCTATCTCCTGATCTGATCTCAGTATTTGTTATCTATGTGGCCATGACAAAAAGTTTTAGAGAAGGGGTCTTATTCACCCTGTTCGCGACCTATATGTTAAGTCTTAATACAAGCGTTGGGTTCCTGAACCTGTCATTGTTCTATATAATCTCTTTTGCGGTAGCCAGATATGTTAGTTTGAACTTTTACACGAATGAACTTAAATATCTTTTCCTTAGTATTGCGCTGCCGATACTTGCAAGTAAGTTGTTCATCCTTTTCTGGCTAAAACTTGGCAATATTATCGTCTTTGCAGAGCACTTCTTGTATATGCTGTCAGAAACGTTGATAACAGCAGCTGCAGGGATAATCATTTTTAAACTATTCAACTTAATAGATATAAAGACCGGACAAATAAATCTTGAATCAATAGTGGAAGAATAAATATATGCCAGCGACATTAGGTGGAAGGGACGAAACAAGGATATATGAGACAAGGTACAGGTTCTTGTACTTTGCCGTTCTGTTCTTCTTTATGGTCATGGTCTCTAGGCTTTGGTATCTCCAGCTATATAAAGGCAGACTTTTTAAAGCATATGCTGAAAAGAACAGGATATGGCAGGACAAGGATTATGCTCCAAGGGGAATGATCTTTGATCGTAATGGAAAACTTTTGGTCGACAACAAGCTGTCCTTTGATGTCATAATAAGACCTCAGTACCTACCGGAAGATGAAGATGCAATAATAAATAAACTTGGCTCTTTCCTAAATATGAAACCAGAGGACATCAGGCTTAAGCTTGCTAAGGCAGAGGATCTACCTCTTTTCTATCCTGTCGTTATAGGTCAGGACGTAGATAGGGATAAAGTGGCTCTTGTTGAATCCAACAAGATCTTCATGCCAGGTGTTGACGTCATCGTAAGGAACAAGAGAACATATCTCTATGGTGAAAGCACCGCTCATTTAATAGGGTACATCGGCGAAGTAAGTAAACCTGAAATGAACAAACTAAACGCGACCTATGACATGAGCAACAGGAAGCTCAGTCAGGGAGACTACATAGGTAAGTACGGGTTAGAGAGAGTTTGGGATATTGAGCTTAGAGGCTATGATGGAGCAAAATACGTTATAGTAGATGCCAACGGAAGAATGAAAAGTGAAGATGAAAGTAAGGCATTGTTCGGGGATCTTCCATCATCAAGGAGCGAACCTGGTAAGAACCTTGTTCTCACAATAGACAATGACCTTCAGCAGATCGCATATAAATATTTTAAGGACGGCAACAAAAAAGGTGCTGCTATAGCGATAGATGTGAGGAACGGAGAGGTACTGGCGATGGTCAGTTATCCTGCTTTTGACCCTACAACATTTTCCAGCGGTATCACTCCAGAAATGATGAAAGAGATGCAAAACAATCCTTTCAGGCCATTCTATAACAAGACGATACAGGACCATTACGGACCAGGTTCGACCTTCAAACCTATTGTTGCTTTGTCAGCATTGGAAGAGGGTGCTGCAGATGAGAATTTTAAGACATCATGCGCAGGAAGGTTGTTCTTTGGTAACAGATATTTTCACTGCTGGAAGAAGAGCGGTCATGGAAGTATAGATTTTCACAATGGTATAGTTCAATCATGCGACGTAGTTTTTTATAAACTTGGTATAAAACTAGGTGTCGATAGGGTTTATAAACACGCCTTTGAATTGGGGATGTCCCAAAAAACAGGAATAGATCTTCCTGAAGAAAGGCCAGGTTTGATGCCTTCCAGTGAATGGAAATTGAAGCGTATGGGTGTTAAGTGGATGCCCGGAGAGGATCTTTCGATGGCTATTGGTCAGGGCTATGATCTTATTACCCCTATCCAACTTGCTGGCGCCTATGCCGGATTAGCTACAGGTGTTGTATATCGTCCTCATGTCCTAAAAGAGATCGATGACGTTAACGGTACAGCTATTTATTCTCCACGCGTGGAGATAAGACATAAGATCACGATGACAGCTGAGCACAAGGAATTCTTGATGAAAGCTCTCTGGGGCGTCGTTAATGAACCGGGCGGTACTGGTTTTGCTCATAGACTTCCTGGTCTAGATATGGCCGGTAAGACCGGAACAGTTCAGCTTGCCGGTATTAGCGAACAGGATATTTATAAGAAATGTGAGAACCTTGATGAGCTCAAACGACATCATGGTTGGTTCGTGGGCTTTGCGCCATATGATAAGCCAGAAATTGTTGTCGCTGTAATAGCAGAACACTCATGTCACGGAAGTAGTGGAGCGGCACCTCTTGCGAGCAGCATAATAAAAGCGTACCACGATAAATATGGATTTGTTCGTGATAAGGACAAACCACCAGTGGCTGTCGAAGAGCCAAAAGCACCTGCTACAAGACAGGTAGGAGAGGAAGAGTGAAATCCGTAGAACTATCGACCCTCTATGACAAAATAACAAAATACGATTTCAGCGTCGTATTTATAAGTATCATTATATCCATAATTGGGCTTTTTAATATATACAGTGCCACCAATACAGCATCATTCACAGGTACACAGGGTCTTTTTGGACATCAGATCATCTTTGTGTGTGCGGGGCTTGTGTTCATGGGGTTTTTCATAATTATCGACTATAGACGGTTAGGAAAAGCTATTTACATAGCGTATGCTATCAACGTTTTGCTTTTAGTTGCTGTTTTGGTATTAGGTCGCTCTGCTTTAGGTGCTAGAAGATGGCTATCACTTGGTTTTCTTAGCCTTCAGCCTTCCGAGTTCATGAAAATAACATTGGTACTAACCCTAGCAAGATATTTCAGCAACGATATAAATCTTGAAGGATATAGTTTGCGGGACCTTTTAGTTCCGACCATAATGGCCGCTGTACCAGCCGGCTTGATAATAATAGAACCTGATCTTGGTAGCGGACTTTTACTTATGCTTGTGGCCTTTAGTATATTCCTTTTTGTAAAGATACAGTGGAGAAGCCTCCTTATCCTCGGAATAGTCGGAGCTATATCGTTACCTATAGTTTATAACGTCGTACTTAAGGACTATCAAAGAAAAAGGGTTATAACTTTTATTGATCCTACTCTAGATCCAAAGGGAGCAGGATATAACTCATTGCAATCAAGGATCGCTGTGGGTAGTGGTCAGCTGGTCGGTAAAGGATATATGAAAGGTACCCAAACCCAGCTTAACTTCTTGCCTGAACACCACACAGATTTTATCTTTTCTGTGCTCGCAGAAGAGCATGGCTTTTTAGGGAGTATATTTCTTGCCATCTTATATGTACTGCTGTTCATTTCTGGTGTGCGAATAAGTTCCAGGGCAGGAGAGCGCCTGGGGGTGCTCATAGCCATGGGCTGTACGGCAGTAATATTCTGGCACGCCTTTGTCAACATGGGCATGGTCCTTGGGATAATGCCTATAGTCGGTGTAACCTTACCTTTTATGAGCTACGGGGGTACATCTGTAATAGTTAACTTTGTGCTTATTGGGATAATACAGGGTATTTCTATCAGAAGGTTCATGTTCTGATTTTTATATTGAAAAATGGCAGTATTAGTCTATATATGACCTTACTTCAAAGGGCCAGCGTGGCGGAATGGTAGACGCAGTGGACTCAAAATCCACCGATAGCAATATCATCCCGGTTCAAGTCCGGGCGCTGGTACCAAAATTCCTTACAGTAATTCAAAGAAACAAAAAATACTAAAAATCCAAGGGTTTGAGTTTTCAACGTCTATCTCTTCTGCTTTTCATTAAAACCTTAACAACCCTTAAAAAACGTTAGCTAGGTGTGACTATAGGTGGGTCTCAGGTGGGACTCGAACGGGACAGACTGAGTTTATCTCTGCGCAGACCCTTAAAGTCCAAATCTTTTCTCTCGGTCTCAGAACATTGATCAGGTGTTACAATCACTACCAATCTACAGGCATGGAAAATCCCCATTTTCCAAAATTTTCAGTAATAAATATGGTACCAGCTTTTTCCCCCAAATAGGCCGGGGTCTGTAAAAAAGGTACGTCTTTAGAGAAGCGTATGAGACGTTACATGCATAAAAAGGAAACAACCACCCTCCCATATTGACCACCCCGTCTAGAAAAAAGGCTCCCTCTTCAAATTGCCCATACACACTACCGGCAAGGACACTGCTTCGAGTGCAGTGAATAATAAACTTAGGAGGTCACTACTATGACGTCTGCATTAAGCGCAAAATTGAACAGAATTTTCAAAATGAAACAAGAGATCCGAGCCTTGGAGGAAGAGTTGCATCCATTGATCGATGAGGTTAAGGCCGTTGCTCTCAAACAAGCAAGAAATGAACAAGGTTATTGGGTGCTGGAAAATGGCCTAACACGGGCATTTGTATTCCCCACGATGAAAGTAGAAGAAGCAGCAATTGGCTACATGGAGGAAATTCAACGGAATGACCTTATTTCTGTGAAACCTTACGTAACGAGAGATGCCTTGTCCCAGATTATGGGTGAAAGCGAGATGGTTCAGCGGGGGTTAGTGTTTCTAAACTACAGCCTAAGAGTTGTACCTAAGGGGAAAGAATAAAGGAGGTAATGAAAATGAACCAAAAGCTGTGGAATGAGATAATGGAAAAAGGGAAACGGATGGCTCCTAGAGGGTGTGCCAATAGTTTAGATGTAGATGACGTGGAAACGATAGTTGCTACAATGGACTTTTTCAATGCTACTACGCAGTTTATTAGACAGACGTATTATGATCTTACAAGAGCAAGGTTTAGGGTCTTTGATTGGCTGGCCATGGTGGTGATGAGTAGAAATGACGACGACAGGGACCAAAATGAAGCGTCTAGTAAGGTTTTGGTCCATGCGTTTAGATCTGCAGGGTATGATGAGAGAAAGTTTATAGAAAATTTAAGGGAGCACGATTATCAAGTTGAAGAAGAATGGGAATCGATAAGGTTAGACTGAGGCAGTGTCGTCCTCAACTAAAAACGTCTAATTCCCTTTTATAGTTCTATAAAAAATCTAATCTCTAAAGAACTCGTTCAAGCATTGTTACTTGTGTGTTCAAAGTAGTATTTAAAATTGTTACAACACCGCTGTCATTCACTGTTGCTATAACTTTTGCACCATCACTCATTCTTAAAGCATTAAATGTTACTTCACCGCTGTTTGATACAACCATAGAATATATAGCG
>JBAXXF010000050.1:0-7886 GCA_037128035.1 bacterium
GGACAGCATGGGCTGGGCGTATTACATAACTGGAGATTATAAGAACGCAGAGGCCGAACTTGAGAAGGCAGTGGAAATTGCAAAAGGCAAGAAAGTTTTCGAGCCTGAAATACTCGAACATCTGATATCTGTATACGAGCACCTAGGACTAAAGGATAAAATAAAACAAACCTATTCAGATTTGGTGAATTCGGGTATATACATGGACAAAAAAGCGGAGTTAAAGACTCTGTTCGAGAAATATAATGAGATACCTGAAAGAAGACCTGCAAGCGTGGATATTAAAAAGTAAAAGGGCCATTACTCCCCGATATTTTTGCCTGATCTTACTACTTCTGTTGTTCAACTCAGCCTGTTCGCACAAATTCGTTAAACTTGAGACAGCCAAGAATGCCAAGGTGATCAACATGACCCTCAAGATGAAGATCTATAGGAACGGTGATGTCGAAAAATTAACTGTTTATGCTCAGGCAGATAGGGAAAGCAAGCACGCCATTCTAGATGGACTGGGCAAGTTCGACAAGTATGTCTTCCATATGGATATTAGTAAGGATTCTTTTTGTTTTGAGGACTACATTAACAACGAGAAACAAAGCGGGCAGCTTAAGGACTTTGACATAATACCACTGACCCAGGAAGATGTTTTTGAAAAAGTAGATATAAGCAAACCTCAACCTATCGTCTTTAACTCAGCGGATAAAAGCATTAGAGTAGAAATAACGGTCAAAGAACAACACTAGCTATTATTTTTTGATCAAGCCTTTTATTTCTTTTAAGCCTGCCTCAACTTCTTTGAACACGGCATTTTTGTAGTAGTCGTTGTAATATTGGCCTTCATTTATCTCCATGGCCTCTTTGAACAGGTCGACAAAACTAATTATCTCTTCCGACTCAGTATTTAGCTCTATGAAATCTAGTATATCATCTCTGACCATGAACGAGAGTGTCCAAGAGGAAAGTTTTCCGTCGTTCTTGACCATGTCGTCATATATGTTGTTAAGCGCGCTTGATATTAACACATCAGTATCAGTATATGTGGGAAGCCCAACATATCTGCAGAGAGCATTCTTTGCATCTTTGCTGCCCGAGTCCAGCCCCTCTTTAGCGTTCATTTTTAATTTAGCCGTTCCAAGACTTGTGACAGCAGTAGTCAATAGATCTAAGCGAACCTGTCCCAGTCCAGATGGTGATATTTTTTCTAACACAGTCTCTATTCTGAGTAAGTCGCGAGATGTTTTTGCATTTGAAATAGACTCTTTTATCTTGCCGTTGTCTATAAGTTCCACAAGGTCTGATTCTTCTAACACATCTTTCTTTGCGAGGTCATAAACACTTTGAAATGGGTCCTGCCTGTATATATTGAGCAAGAAAAGTTTATCTTCAATTGCGCTTAATCCACTCTTCCAGGCTGGGTTGGCTTGACCTTCACTTTTTTTCAGTACCAGGTCCTTTAGAGTAGATGTGATAACGCTTACGTCGTCACCACCCAAAACGCTCATCATTTTTATCAACGCACCTTTATCTGCCAGAAGTTCTGTCCCCTCTGAACATAGCTTTCCATTGTCAAAAAGCTCCTGGGCCATTTTCAATAGCGACTCCCTAACCAGATCCTGCTCAGGCCTTAAATTAAACACACCATATTCAGTCATCTTGATATTGTCTTCGTCATTGCTCAAAAGATAATCAACTAGAAGCATTTTTGTAGAGAACCCATCAAGTCTTACCGCAACTATGTCTTCCAATTGTTTTAGCATCATTTCTACATAAACGGTCCTATCAGAGTCAGAAATATTGTAATCAAGTCTTGCTACTTTAGTCTGCAGGAATTTCAACTTATCCTTGTTCCTGGCCACCATTATGTCGTGTTCCAATAATTTGAAAGAAAGAGAGAGGTCTGCGCTCGCTTCTAATTCGGCGTACGCTGATTCCAACTGTGTCTGAGTTACGGTCAGAATTAATGGTGCTTCATCAAAGATCCCAGGGATTGATGACGTTAGTTCTCCCCCGTTACTCGTGTAATCATACTTACTTTTAAATGCTAGGAATTCAGTCCAAAAGTGACCAGGAGTAAACTTAAAAACCGTCCAGGCTCCTTTCCCTTTTATGAAAGCCTTAAAGTACGGCTGGTCCTTTCCCTCTATCTTGTAATTTGACATCAAGGTTTTTTCTACATTTTCCAGGACAGAGAATGTCTTCATTTTTTCTAAGATAGCGTTAAAATCTAATGCCGACAGTTTGAATAGATCAGAAGCCTTCTCGTTCTCTACTAATCGCTCCACAAATTTTTTGTCACCGGCAGGCACATGATACATGCCCATTAGCGCTTCCACACAATTAAAGTCATACATGTATTTGGCTCTGAGTACTGCTTTTGCTATTTCCTTAGGGTCAAGGATATCGTCGGGACCTTTCTCAAAGTCCAATGCGCTCATTATGGCCAGCGCTCTTGCGCTCTCGAGCTGGAACTCACCAGAGCCTGGGCGCAAAGCTCCGCTCAGACTTAGTGGTTCAATGATCGCATTAAAATCATGCCATGTGATCTTATCGTCAGAAAGGCCATCGAACAATTTTTTAATATCAGCTATCCTGTCATCATAGTAATTCGTTGATTTCTCTTTGTAGATGATATCGAGTTTCTCCATTATGCTCTCAAATCTCCAAGAGTTAACGACCTCTGTATAGTTATCCAAATATAATTTCTTTAGACAATCAAAGAGGTTATTAACAGCTAGTATATTGAGCCTATTCTTACCCGTTATTGCAGCATTCACGAAAGCGAACCTCTTATATGTCAGTGCTTCTTTAGAGGCCCAACTATTCTCCGCTGTTTGGGTGGTGCCTTGATCATCTTCAACCTGGGCATAACAAAGACCAGAGGATAGAAGCAATCCTATAAATACCGCTTTTTTTATGATGCTCATATTACTCCTTGCCCTTTACTAGTTCTTTGAGAGTTTTTCTAAATTCATCAAATTCATATTTCTTATGATCATTCCCTTTTGCTTTTTGTTCACTGAGCTTAGATACGCCCTTAAGAAGTTTTACAAACCCCGTGACCTTTGGTCCTTTAGCATTTTCTTCCAAAAAGCTTAATATATCATCCCTGAACAACAGGGACATAGTTCCAGAGGATAATCTCCCATTATTTTTCTCTAATTCCTCGTCGATCTTGTAGAAAACGCTAAAAACAAGATCGTCTATATTTGTAATATCTGGCAGTTCCACGTATCTTTTTAGCGAATCTTTGGCGTCAGAGTATTTATCATCATCCATTAGTGAATCAACTACAGAGAACTGAAGGGTCTTGTCCTTAAATATTCCCTCTACATTACTGCAACGAAATTGATCATAAGCGAGCTTAAACTCAGAATATTCAAAATCAAATTCTTTATCCGCCATTTTTTTAAAATAAGGCCTTATCATTTTCCACTCTGCAGTGTCAAGCTCAGGAGCTATAGTTATAGCCCCGTCATAATGCTCCAACACCTCTTTAGCTGAGATGGAAACTAGCTGAAGCTCTTTTCCACTGATGTTAGATTTTTTAGGATCAGTGGCCATTTTAAGATGAACAGTAATAAGAGCAAAGTTAACAACAACGCTGTGCCTTATATAGCTAACATCCTTTAAATTCTTGTGCAAGTGCTCATCCTGAAGACTGTATGGCAGATATTCTGTGTATTCAAAATATTTATTTCTTACCGCTTCTTGTTCGCTTAAGTATTGTTTTAAGTTGTCTATCCCAGTCCCTGGGATCTGAAGGTCCTGCGTAATAACGGGATCCTCTACTATCATTTTTGAGGTTTCGTTGACCCTGAGCACTATCCTGTTGTTGATCTCTATTTCACCAGCCCAGAGCACTCTTTTGATCTTAGCTACAGTCTTATCGTAGCCCTTATACAACCAACTGTGACTTATTATTGCTTTACCTACGACGAGGTCTTTTTTACCATCCTCTGTCTGGACCAAAATACCTGTTAAAAATCTGTGTCCACTAACATCAAAAAGGTTCTTTGCGTGCAAGTCACTAATGAAAGTGAAGCTCAGCAACAGTATAAATGTTAGTACAGACTTGAACATAAAGGCAGTCCTCTCCCTTAAAGGACCTCTTATTGTAAGCAAGACGTGTACCAATAATAAAGGCTAGCAATCCTAGCTAGTTACACTGTGGCCTACACCGCCATAATGTAGATAACCCGATGTTTTGATTAAACTTTTTACACAGATACCCGTAAACTTGTTATATAGTATTTGCTGTATGAAAATGCTGTTCATCATTTCGACCATGCTCATAAGTTTGTTAGCAGCGCTTGTTTCATACTATTTTTACGGGTCTAGTTTGACCGTTTATATGGTCATCCCTTTTGTACTAATGCTTTTGGCTATAGCTGTAGTCCCCCTTGTTAACCCAAAATGGTGGCATAAGAACTTCCCAATGGTGGCGATGTTAATAGCCGTCCCTACCGCCGTTGCCATTACTACTTTCAATTGGCACTGGATCTACGAAACGACACTTGAATATTTGTCCTTTATAGTCCTTTTGGGATCACTATATATAATCAGCGGCGGTATATTGCTAAAAGAAAAGCTAAGAATATCTTCGTCAGTCAACACTACCCTTTTAGTGATAGGCGCTATAGTTGCCAATATCATCGGGACCACCGGTGCATCCATGCTGTTGATACGCCCCCTTATAAGACTGAACAAAGAGAGAAAGAACAAAGTGCACCTGATAGTCTTTTTCATTTTTATAGTCGGTAATATTGCAGGCAGTTTAACACCTCTAGGGGACCCACCACTATTCCTTGGTTTCCTCAAAGGAGTACCTTTTTTTTGGACGTTAAGGATATTCCCAGCTTGGTTATTGACCAATGGTCTTCTGCTGCTGATATTTTTTATAACGGATACTCTCCTACTTAGAAGTGAACAGCTCAAAGAAGCAACTAGAGAAAGTTCTAGCATAAAGGTCGTGGGTAAAAGGAATGTTCTACTTATTTCAGGTGTTATAGCTACAATGCTGATATATTCCAGCCTTCCTGCAGGGATGGACGTACTTGTAAAGGACCTTATACAGATCGGCTTAATGAGCTTAATGGCGTACATTTCCACAAGGATCACTCCTAAGCGCTACAGGGAAGAAAATAAGTTCACATGGGCGCCAATAAAAGAAGTAGCTATCCTATTCGCCGCAATATTCGTGACAATGATACCAGCGTTAAAACTGCTTGAAACAAGAGGGGCAGAGCTTGGGGTACACACAGCATCTCAATTTTTTTGGGCGACTGGCACCTTGTCATCATTTCTCGATAATGCACCTACATACTTGTCCTTTATGTCCCTTGGAAAATCTATAACTACCAATTTAACGACAAATGTTTTACTATCAGATGGGAGCTACATAGCGGTACCAATATTAATGGCGATATCGATGGGGGCTGTATTCATGGGTGCTATGACGTATATAGGCAACGCACCTAATTTTATGATCAAATCGGTGTCAGAGGATGCTGGTATAAAAATGCCATCTTTTTTTGGCTATATGGTCTGGTCCGTTATTATCCTTATTCCTATATTTATACTGAATGTGCTTATATTCTTTTAATTGGAGGACCTCATGATCAAAAAAATACTTATTAGCATTCTGATCGTTTATGTTGTCGTCACCTCAGCATATTTCATAAATAAAGCGTTCCCTTTCATAGACAAAATTTTTATTAAAAGTTCTAAACCCATAACAATACAGGCCTCAACAAACACCGCTGTTTCTGACTGTGCTAGCTTTTCTATGGGGCATATAGCCGGAGATAAGTTCAGGATAAACTCAAGGTTCCTTAGGTCACTGGAAGATCCACAAATAGATGAAAAAGACCTTCAGGGGAGCATAGCAAAAAGCACTTGTGACAGGTCAGGACAAACGGCACTTATATATTATGATTCTCGTCCGGTGGCCATTGCTACTGTAGAAAGTTATGACTATTCAAAGCCGCTGGGGGATGAATCAAAGGAACAACCTATTGTCTATACAGTAATGACCGTTACTAAGAAATTAGCAGAGTTCCCTGATAATGGCTATGTAGTTGCCGTTTTTGATTACAATGAAAAAGCCATGGATTTCTATAATTACTTAGATGCTACGACTAATAAGACCGACGATGATGCTATAGCTGGGAACATAGACACCATATATTATCAGGTCATAGGCGAAGACCCTTCCAAGACCGAAGTTGAATATTCATCACTAAAAACGCAGCTCAACACGGACGGGATCAAAGAGCTTGCTGTTCTTGCTATCTGGACAGACAAGAAATTGCCTAAAGGAGTTAACTACAACGCTGCATTTAATCTACACCAGACCAAGAAAGGTGACCAGATGAGCAGATATCCTCTGTTCTCAATAACCAAAATGAGAAAATCAAAAATGTTCCTGTCACAGGTGGTCGATATAGACAACGATGGTTATAAAGAGACTATTCTGAGAAAAGAAAGGAATGGAGTGGATACTTTCCTTATATACAAGTATGACCCGAACAAAGATGCATATTTTGAATTAACATCTGACAAAGAACCGAATTAGCTTAGAACTTTGACCAGCTAGGAGAATAACACTTAATTCCCTTAGTAAGTTGTTTTTCACCTGTGCCGTCGTTGTGTATCATATATATGTCCGAGCCCTTATTCCTTGTTGAGCTGTAGATCAGATGTCTTCCATCGCCTGACCATGAAGGGTCCTCATTGCTACCACTATCTATCGTAAGTCTTTCTATTTTAGTACCAGTTGGACTGACTAGAAAAATATCAAAATAAGACCGTGTGCCAAATGGGTTATCAAGGCCTGCAAAGGCTATCATGTCCCCCATCGGTGACCAGGCAGGAGAAGAGTTATAGTACCTTGAAAAGGTAAGCCTTGTCTGCTGTCCCGTCGCAAGCTCGAACTTATACAGCTCTGGATTCCCACTTTTAGATGAGGAAAAAACTATATACTTCCCATCAGGAGAAAAATCTGGTTCAACGTTAAGACCAATGTTCTTTATCAAGAGGGAAGGTTCTTTATCCTCTACACTTACCATATAGATGTTAGGATTTTCTTCCTTGCTCATCGTGAAGGCTATCGTTTTGCCGTCGGGAGACCATGCAGCCCCACTATTTTGACCTATTGTGTTGGAGAGGAGCGTTTCCCTTTTTGATCTCACGTTATAGAGATACAATTCTTGGTTAACGATGTTGCCTCTGCCTCGATAATATTTCTTAACGTACCTTGTATATGCGATGTATTTACCGTCTGGGGACCATGCAGGTGAAACACAGATGCTCTTGTATGATGTTAATTGAGTGACTCGGCGACCATCATAGTCCATGACGAAGAGGTTCTTATTCCTGTTACCCTCTGTACCGCATATCATTGCTATCTTGGATTTAAAGATGCTGGGTTCACCAGTTAGCTTTCTATAAACAAGATCAGAGATGGAATGCGCTGCATCTACTTCTGAACCAGAGAGAGAAATAGTCTCAGTGGCTATTTCCTGTCCAGTGGACAACATAATGAGCCTAAGGCCAACAGATCTTTTGTCAAAATCCATGTAAACAAGATATTCAGCACCGCTAACCTTCCAGGCGGCGATGTTCTCTTTTTCATTTTCTGCAGGCATTGTTTCTTTAGGCAGCATGATAAAGGTATTAGATAGCAGCATATCCGACGTAAATATTGATCCAACTTCCTGCATCTGAGGACAGACATTGTCTTCCCTCATACACTTGCTATGGAAGGCAAGGATCGGTCTTTTAAACTCAGGAGAGCCTATCTTTACATAAACCATTCCAGCCGAACTGAGCTCGCTGGTTAAAAGACTAAAAAATAAAAGTAGATTGAACAACATGATCAGATCTTATAC
>JBAXXF010000051.1:0-7832 GCA_037128035.1 bacterium
TTTTACTCTGCTAACAAGCTCAGGTATCTTTATATTATCAGGACCGATACCATCCAGCGGCGATATAACTCCATGAAGAACGTGGTAAACACCTCTAAAGCCACCCCTCTCCATTACGAACACATCCTGGGCTCTTTGCACTACACAAAGGGTCCTTGTCTCTCTTGAAGGGTCTGAACATATTTTACATTCATCGCTGTTGACTGAATACCCATAGCACTTTGAGCAAACCCGTATCTCTCTCTTTGCCTCAAGGATACAATTTGAAAGGTCTGTAACTCTGTCATTGCTCATGTCGATCATATGGAAGGCAAGGCGTGTAGCTGTCTTTATTCCCATGCCAGGGAGCCTATTAAGTTCTCTTGCTAATTTTTCTATGGGTTCAGGTATGTAATTCATCATCCTCTCTTTTAAAACAGCTTAATAGAGCTTAACACTTTTAACTTTTGCTCCGAACAGTTCTATCGCCGATTTCACGATCTCCTTGTCCAGTATGTCCTTTTTCTTAAGCTCCCCATCCGCCATTCTTTGCATCATGACATTACTTCTAATGTCCAGCTTATATATATTACCGCATAATTCGTGGATAGTATCCTGAATAAGTTTAAGGTACTCTGACTTTTTTTCATAGATCCTTGAAAGTGTCTCTGGGGAATCCGAGTAATCTACGACCACGGTCCTTCCCTGCTGAATTCCTATGAACTTGCCCTTGGCTAGAATGTCACTCAGCTCAACGTCCCTTTTGGAAACTGCATTAACAAGCTGGTGCCAATCAAAGGTATCAGAGTTCAAACTGTTTTTTTTTTCGTTATTTGAAGGCTGAACCGACAAATTTGCACCCTGCAGCGTGCTTATCAGTTCTTCTATACTACTGTTAGCTGGTTTATTGCACATTGAGAGCAAAGAGACCTCAAATAACAGGATGGCATACGATGATCTTGAGATGTCCTCTGCTGTTTTATTGGCCATATAGAACCACTGCTCTATGTCCGTTGCAGAAGTCTTGGAGGCTATGACCTCAAGCTCCTTTAGCTCGTAGTCAGGAAGTGTTTCCGCCATGAAAGAAGATAACCCAGATTTTATGAACAATAATTCCTTGAATATTTCAACAAGCGTTTCTGAAACTTTATCTACATCGTAAGCATCATTAAAAAGTTTTTTGGCCAAAGATATACATGTCTTTGGATCGTTACTTACTATCCCTTTTACGATCTCAAAGATAACGTTCCTATCTACAAAGCCCAGAATGGCTTTGACTTCGTCCTGGTCAAAACTTTTTCCTGCAAAGGAAATGACCTGGTCCAGTATAGAAAGTGAATCTCTAAGACTTCCCTTTGCCTCTCTAGCTATTGCATAGAGAGCTGGCTTAGATGCTGTTATTCCTTCCTTTTCAACTATGGCGGATATTGTGGATACTATGTCTTCCACTGATACTTTTTTAAAATCGAATGACTGACATCTGCTGACTATGGTCTGCGGGATATCATGAGGCTCTGTCGTAGCGAACATGAAAATACCATGTGCAGGTGGTTCTTCCAGTGTCTTAAGCAGCGCATTGAACGCAGACTTAGACAGCATATGAACTTCATCTATTATGTATATTTTATATTTTGAACTTACTGGAGGATACATGATGTTCTCACGTATCTCTCTTATTGCATCTACTCCGTTGTTTGAAGCTCCATCTATTTCCTGAACATCGATCGCCGTTGATCTGGTTATTTCCTTACAACTAGTACACTCATTACAAGGCTCTCCATCCTTTTGATTAGGACAGCAGATGGCCTTTGCAAGAAGTCTTGCCACGGAAGTTTTACCAACGCCCCTGGCACCGGAAAATATATAAGCTGCAGCAAGTCTATTATTTATTATGGAATTCTTTAGCGTCTTTACTACGTGATCTTGGCCTTTTACTTCATCAAAGCGGGTGGGCCTCCATTTCCTTGCAAGAACCTGATATGATGACACCTTTTCACCTCTTATGCTGAATTGTTAGTGGCGACTGGTGGAAACACGCGGAACACGCGACTTACCGCTGCTTCTTTTCAGATCTGACGGGGTTCGAAGGGCTCACGCTGCCGCCGTGCCAGTCACCGTGGTTAAGGATTTATCAAAAAATATGAGGACGTACAAGGGAAATATGTATCAGAACTCAACAATCTCTATATCGTCAAAATCCTTGCTGTTTCCATCTCCGCGGACAATAAGACCAAGTTTCTTACCATCCTTTCTTATTATGCGTTCACTTTCATCATCATTGACGGCCAAGGTGATCTTAGCTTTGCTCCCTTCTTCTACTACAGTGACCCCAACGACATAAACAGCCTTTACAACATATGTGATGTCTTTTTCATTCTTGTCAACAAGATCGACCTTAACACCTGGATAGATGAATTCCATTGGCAGACTGGATAGTTCAAAAAGGACACTTACAGCTTTTTTGCCTTTTAAAGCCTCATATAGAAGAGCTCCTTCTTCATCACCTGTTGTCTGTCTTGAATAATTCTTAAGTACCCTAACAAAAAGCAAGGTGGCCAAAAGGGACCCAATAGATATGATAAGCACCAGCCTCTTACTTGTTAGTATTACCCTGAGCCGCTTTTTCAAGTTCTCTATAAAGCCCTTCAAGCGCATCGTCTTTTACCTCTTCCCCTTTTTTACTAAAAGCCTTTGACGGTTTTCTTAGTTTTATACTGTACATCCCCTTGCTACTTATTTTGTCAGCTTCACAATTAATGGGCTTAGAACAGGAGCCACTAAAGAACAAGTTCTTGATAGAGTCATGGTAAGCAAGCTCATTTTTGAGCCTGGTATCTATATCAGCCGCAAACACAGCCCCGATCATAATGATAGGGACTATTGTGAACATCAAAGAGTAGAGTTCAGTAAGCATTCGTTATTAAGACACCCCACTTTTCTTCCGTTGGAGCAAACCACCCTTTGTCTTTTTTGTGCAATTCGTTGTCAATGCAGGCCTTTGTGTGAGTGATTATACCTCTGTGCTTTACACACGCTGTATCAAAAATATCGCTGTTTATCTCTATTAAGCCTGGTATCGTGATAAAGACGAGATCAATGGAGGGCTGTCTTCTATACAGAAAAGAATGGTAATTCCCAGGCATAAAAAGATCATTCTGATATCTTAGTTCATTGTCTAGAACAGGCCCATAAACCTTGAGCCTCAATAAAAGAAAGTCCTGGTACGCCTGTAGCCCATCTACAAGCTTTTGAACGGTAGCCATTAGAGGAGCAAGCTGGGGGACAAAGCTTATAAGCGCAGAAAGCACCGCTATGTGTTGAAGCTGTTTATTTATCCATGAGACGGTGTCGAGTGTTTCTACATAAAGTCCTATCACCGATAGCATATGCGCATCTGCCCTATTCTGATAGGATATTATTTCACAGACACCACGGTATATACGCTCTATGCCTATCAAAGAACTAACTGTGATAAGGACCAAAAACGATGCTAGAACAAGGACTGTCCCTTTTTTACTATTCAACGATAGCATACCTAAATTTACCATCCGGCAGGAGCCTCTTGAACTTTGAGTTTCTAGAAAAAGCTGAAGAGACAATAAGCTTTTCCTGAAGCGGTATTACATTAACCTTCTTGAACACAGGCCTGAACTTCTGTGAGACAAGTATGGCGTCTTTTATGCCTGATCCGCCCCCTACAAGGTCAAGATCCCTTTTGTAGTAGTAGTACATAGTCCCTGACATTATTTTGAAAACAAGGGAGAGCACAAAAAGAGCAATACACGTAAAGATGACTACTAGCTTTGCTATTGATGCCAGGGACTCTAATACCACTTGGCGGTCTCCCCTTTTTTATTGCTGTTCTTGTAAAAGTCAGACATTCCCCGTCTATTAACGTGTTTATCTTCTACTGTGGGAAGATCTTTACCGACCGTGCTCCCTCTTTCCTGAAGGCTTGCTGTTATTTCTGCAAGCTTGGTCCTGACGGTCTGTCCCAAAAGTTCCGTAATGCCAATAGCCGCTACAGCAACTAACGCCACAAGGATAATGTACTCTATCATGCCCTGCCCTTTCTTGTTCTTCTGCATCATAAAAGCCCTCCCTAAATGCTTACGTAGCAAGATCTTGACCATTTGCTGGAGGCTGATGCGGGCGTTCACTGTTCTAAATTTAACTAATTATGTTGAAATTTGGACAAGCAGAGTGTAGTCCTTATCTATGCCAAAATTTCTTTTAAACTATTTTGAGCGACACGACCTTAAATTCCATCTTTTTACAGCACTGGCACTAGGTTTATTATTTAGACTAATAGCGGCATATTTTATATATACCCCGATGGCTCTGGACGATCTGAACCACGCATGGCAGCCCGTTATAAATCTGTTCTGGGGAACGCCGATGAACCTCCCTCCATACAGAAGCCCGTTACTGCCGTATCTGCTGTATGGTTTTATAAAGATCGCATACTGGATGGGCTTTAGTTACGATCCTCTATTTTCCATAAGGGTCATGAACACCGGACTAGCTATTATTTCCCTGCTGGCAATAGTCGGCGGATATTATTATTTCAAAAATAAAGAGAACAAGTTGTATGGCATCGTACTGATGTACATGCTGGCTTTATATGCAGCTATGCCATATGCGGCTACAAGGTCCTTTGGAGAAGCTGTAGCTATTCCTTTTCTGATGTTAGGGTTTGGCCTTTGCATATACGGAGAACAAAAGAACAAGATATGGCTCTTTGCTGTTGGCTTTTTCTCAATAGGGATAGCCGTTCTCTTTAGATATCAAGTCGGATTAATTTATGCCGCATATACGATATTCCTGCTCTTCAAAAAGGATAAGAGATATTTTACTGCAGCTATCCTGGCTGGACTTGCCATTACAGCGTTATCTATAAGTATGGACATGCTCTATGGACGCTATCCGATGCAGACACTTATGGAATATTTCATTGTTAACTACAAATATGATTTTGGCGCATCCAAATGGTACAACTTTATCTTACTAGTCTTTGGATTAACTCTTCCTCCTTTCTGCCTGGTCTTCATTGATAAGGTCAAAAAGGTGTTTTTAGAGAACATCGAAGTCGGCATATGCTTTTTAGTTTTTCTTGCAGCCCACACAATTACGTCCCATAAAGAAGAACGCTTCATGCTTCCAATAGTCCCACTGCTTCTTATATTTATGAGCTCCTTGTGGGTAGAAAAAAAGGACAGCAAACTTGTCCGCTACACATTCAGCCCAGCTTTTTTGATCATTAACACAGCCTTCTTACTTCTTGTGACTACGGTCCCTTCCCAAAAAGGGCTGATAGAACCCCTAGTATTCGCCAACAAGAAACTATCTCCAGAAAAGGGAATACTGCTTAATATCGGCATTTCCAAGTGGGCATATGACTCTCATCTTAAAAGGGACATAAAGAGGCTGGATTACAGCATCAAAGAGTCTGTTTCCCCTGCATATCTAGAAAATATTTTTAGACAGACCTCAAATAGGGATCAGATCCTGATCATTTCTGAGGACCCTGAAAAGCTGTCACTTATCGATGGACTTGATTCTAGTTCATTAAAGTGTGAGAACATTTACTACCACACTTCAGTAATAGACAAGATCCTGTTTAAGCTGAATCCTAAATACAACGGCAGGAAAAAGACTACAGGCTCTGTTTTCTGCGTAGTGCCTAATAACAAGTAAGAGCTTTATTAATAATGAACTGGTTAGAAACCAACACAAAGCCATGGCAGGAAGCCATCGGATAGTATGGCAGACCCGCAAGCTTAGACTGGAACTCCGACATTTGCGCGCTATATATATTAACAAAGACCGGCTTGGGCTTAGCGAACAAAGCTCTTATTTCTGAGCCATTGGCTGTATAGGACATAACGTCGTAGTAAAAATAATTATTAGGGTGAAAATAATACTGGTACATAGAGTTATAAGCAGTGTTGTCGTACAAATAGTAATCAAAGGTACCGGTGCTGGTCTGTTTTATAAGGTCCCCAAAATAGAATATTTCCTTATCTCTCCAACTTCTTATTTGTATAGGGAATAATAGAAGCACTATTAAATATACTCCTAGTGAGTAATAGCAAAAATTTATTATCACGTTACCGACTTTTTCTGAGATCAGCTTATTAACACCATATGCGGCTATTACGCTAAAAAATGGCAGAGAATATATTAGGAGCTGTGGTGTCTTTCTTATCTTAAGAAAGGCTAAGGGGCAGAAGAAGAATAAAAAACAGATAAAAGCAAAATATACTATGTGGTTCTTATCCCTATCCTTAAAGAAGCGATATACCCCGTAGATAAAAGGGATGGCCCATATGGTCATAGTCTGAAGCAAAAATAGAGTAAACCCAATAGGAGTCCTTTGCGCGTCCCCTCTTTGACCAGACACGCTGGCCTTAAGTTGACCCATTAAATAGGTATTATAGAAAAGGTCCCAGTGCTTATAAGCGAGTGGAATTATCCAAACAAAGGGTATAACAAACCCTATGACCAGATGATAAATAAAGAACCTGTTTAACACTGCTTCTTTATTCTTGGATATTAGCGCATAGAACACGCTGGCAAAGAGTATGCCTAGCACTATTGGACCTTTCAATAAAAGGCCTAATCCAAGCAAGACGCCAAGCCAAACCTGTGAAGAATATTCTTTCTTAACTATAGAGGAAACAAAAAGCATGTAATATGAGATCACGATCAAAAGCAGTGGAAGGTCTATCATAGGCGAGCTACTATATTTAAGGTACATTCCATTTAAGACGAGGATCAGGACAGAAAAATAGGCGGCTGTCTCATTTATATGTTTTTTAATAAATCGATAGATAAGTATAAGCAGACCCGCAGAACACAACATTGGGAACAATCTCGCGACAAAGGACGTAGTTCCAAAGACCTTAAAGAGTAAAGCCGTTATCCAAAAGAAGAGCGGTGGGTGATCAAAGAAAACTGGATAGAAGTTAGAAAAGGATGGTATTAGGAAATTATTAGTGCTCGCCATCGTTTTGGCTATGGCGCTGTATAGTATACCGTCTAATATCATGCCGTTATAGTACTTATGGGCAAAAAGCCCAGCCAACAATATTATGAATAAAAATTTTATATAGTTTGGTTTAGTCTTTGCGAAAACATTCCCAAAAAGATCTTTAATTTCCATTTGGCACCACTGGGCTACCATGACTATCTGACGTTGCCCTTGTATATTCACACAAGTTGGACTTGCATGCGATAGTGCCTGTTCCACAGGCCGGAACCGCGGCCAACATTGTACATGCAACATTTTGGCAATTAAAATTAGTGCGGAAGTCCGTTAAGGCTTTTGTGTTTACCGCAATATCCTTACCGCCGTTAGCACAATCACAACAACCATTGTTAGTATAAGTACAATCACTATCCTTGCTACAGCTCCTATACTTAAGAGCGTTTGCATCAGACAGTGGTGAGCCATCAGAACCAGAACCATTAGTAGAACTGTTGCCACACGATAACAACAATAACGGTAGAAAAACAAAAAATAATTTATTCATGAAAGACCTCGTCACTTTTTACCAATGCTCATTATAAATGCTTCTACATTATCGGCTAAGCTTTTAGAACGCGCGGGGGCCTTCATATTCCCGCTAGGATCAAAAGCTTCATTCGCAACACAAAGTGAGAACATCTCGGGATATACAAATGCACCAAGGCCCTCTAATGGTATCCTTAACGCCCATAGCCCCCTGTTACCACCGACCATAGAAGGTGAAGCGGACATTAATAGTATATTCTTTCCTTTGAATGGTTGTGGTTTTGCACGTGAGACCCAATCTATTATATTTTTAAGCACCCCTGGGACAGAATAGTTA